>JAZRMK010000052.1:0-51391 GCA_045647525.1 Acutalibacteraceae bacterium | reverse complement strand
GATGTAGATAGTAGTATGACGTTGATTGTTGGTCGAAACAATACTGCTAAGACATCTTGTATGGATATAATCGAAAAAGTATTGAAAGGTAGCTCTCTGTCTTATGATGACTATCCACTTAACAAAAGACAAAATCTGTTTGATTTAATTACCTCGTTTATGAAGAAAGACATTACTTTTGAGGAATTAAATCAAAATATAGAAGTTACATCTGTTGAGTTTACGGTAGATTACTCTTTGGATGATCCAGAGTCTAATTTGGGTGCATTGTCTCCGTTTATTATTGATGTCGATGTCGATACCACTTCTGCGTTAATTAGAGCAGAATATGGTTTGAAGTTAGATGAGAAGTCTTTGTTTGAATTGTTTGAGGCAGCTTTTTATGTTGATGGGACTTTTGAACCAAATTTAGAAGAAGTCCGCGATATCTATAATTCAAGTTTTTCTAAAATTTTTGGACTTAAAATATATGCAGTAAATCCTAAAAATAGTGGTGACACTCAGATTAAAACTCAAAACGAATTAGCCGCTTTGTTTCCGTTCTTCGCAATACCAGCAGAACGGATTTTAGGAGAAGATGGTGCACAAAACAACAATTCTTTAGGTACGCTTATAACAAATTATTTTAGTGTTAATGTGGACGAACTCGCTTCCGATGTCTCCGCAGAAATAAAAACGCTAAGAAAAGTTGTTGAAGATGCAAATAAAACTGTTCAAAGGCGAAGCGATGAGCTTCTTAGTTCCGTTGTTAATAAAGCTATAGGTTTTGGTTATCCAAATGCTGAAGAACTACAACTTGGTGTAAGCACAAAATTAAAAATTGCTGAGCAAATAACGGATCACACTAAACTCACATATATGTCGGATGTGATAGGTGAAACATTGCCAAGTTCACATAATGGATTAGGATATAAGAATTTAATAAAAATGGAGTTCTTGTTGGCTGATTATGCTCAAAAGATTAAGCAGGGCGATAATGCGTGCATCCCATTGCTATTTATTGAAGAACCAGAATCACATATGCATCCTCAGATGCAGCACGCATTTGCGGAATATTTGGAAAAATTTTTGCAAGCCATTACTGATGTAAGTATTCAAACGTTTTTAACATCGCATTCTGCGCATATTGCTAATACTATTGATTTTTCAAAAATCCGCTACGCACAAAAGACAAGTACAGGCGTTGTATATAAAAATTTGCGAACTTTTGCGCAAGACAATCCTGATAATATGGATTTTATAAAAAAGTATCTTACTTTAAGCAGATGCGATTTGTTTTTTGCAGATAAAATTATTTTTGTTGAAGGTGCTTCGGAAAGACTTTTGTTGCCGGATATGATAGAAAAATCTGATAAAGAAGGATTATTCGATTCGCAAAAATACAAACTTCCGGCACAGTATTATGCTCTTATAGAGATTGGTGGAGCATATGCGTATAAATTCATTCCGTTTGTAAATTTTTTAGGAATACCTTGTTTGATTTTGACAGATATCGATTCTATGATTGATGGCCGTACAAAAGCGGTTGTTAGCAAAGGGAAAACTACGTCAAACACAACAATAAAATGGTGGATGCGTAAACTTAAGAATCTTTCTAAAAAGAGTAAAATTGACTTGGCTGACATAATCGCTTTAAAAGATGCTGAAAAAACAATTGATAAGTGTCATATTGAATTTCAAACTAAAGAACAGGGGTTATGTGGTAGATCTTTGGAGGAAGCGATAAGAAATGTTAACCGCACTCATTTTGGGTTATCAGCAACACCATTAGAGGAAGAACTTGAATTTGCAGAAAAAAGTAAGACGGATTTTGCATTAAACCTTATTTGTGAAAATCCAGACTATACTATTCCGCAGTATATAAAAAGCGGTTTAGTATGGCTAAACGATCAAAAAGTTTTAGTGTGATTGGTGGGAGGTTTTAGTTGTGAGTGATAAAGCAAAGACTAATTATGAAATAGCTAAAGCTGAAGCCGATAGGGTCGATGAAATAATCATTGAGACTATTAAAGAAGGAGTATCTTTTCGAGTTGAAGCAGGCGCAGGCTCGGGAAAAACATATTCTCTTAACAGGGTAATCGAATGGATACAGGCCAACAAATGGTCAGAGTTTCAAAAAAAGAAACAGAACGTTGTTTGTATTACATATACCAATGCAGCTGTGGATGTTATTGCTGAGAGACTTGATAAAGATTCATTTATTTTGCCTTCGACCATCCACTCTTTTGCTTGGGGAGCTATTAAACAATATCAAAGTACGCTTATAGAAATTATTTCTTCTAATGAAGCTATGCAACCCAAAGAAGGGGACTTCACCAAAATAGTAGAGGTTCAGTATACGTTGGGGCATCGATATCAAGAAAACGGCATTCTATATTTGTACCATGATGATGTTATCTTCCTTTTTAATACTTTGTTAGATAATGCAAAATTCCGCAAGATTTTTAGTGATAAGTACCCTTTAATATTAATAGATGAATATCAAGACTCTTTTCAGTCAATTGTCGAACGTTTTATAGAGCACTTTATTTCTAAGGGAATCGGTCCGCAATTCGGTTTTTTTGGAGATGCGTGGCAAACCATATATCAATCTAATAAGGCGTGCGGTCTTATTGAGCACGAGAATATTAGAGAGATTAAAAAGGGTTCTAATTTTAGATCGGCACCAAAGATTGTGGAGATGTTAAACTTCATCCGTCCGGAATTACCTCAACACTCAGCTATAGACGGATTCGAAGGGGAAATCACAGTAATTACTTGTGAGGATTACAATGGCCCCAGAAGAACAGATCGCAATTTTAAAGATGAGTTGCCGATTGAAGAGTTTCAGACGCGGCTATCTACATTGAAAGACAAAATAGAAAACAACATTATGGGATCGGAAGAAAACCTAAAAGTATTAATGATAACTCATAGAGTCTTGGCTACGCAACAAGGTTATGATAAGTTGCTGAGTGTCATTTCAGACGGCCTAAGAGATAAGGAAGATGTTTTCCTATTGTTCTTTATGAATATGGTTGAACCTATATATCAGGCTCTTACCGAGAATAATATGCAGTTACTTTTTGATACATTGAAGGTAAAAAGATATCCAATTAATAGAAAATCAGAAAAGCAACGATGGAAAGAACTGCGCGAACAACTATCTTTAGCCCGTTCTAAGAAAAGTATTGATGTTTTGAAAACGGTATTAAACTCAAAACTTATTCCTGTTTCTCAATCGATTGAAGGTTATTATGATTTGTATTATAAGGCACCTGAAACTGTTTACAGCAACACCAATATAAAGGAATTTTTAGATTTGGATTATGCTCAGTTTTTGTCAGCAATTAACTTCTTGTATCCTGAATCCGAATTTTCTACTGAACACGGTGTAAAAGGTGAGGAATACGATAATGTTGTTTTTGTTGTCAGTAGAGGTTGGAATCAATATCAATTCGAAAACTATGCTCCTATGATAAAAAATGGATATCCTTTGGATAAAGAGGCCTCGTATGTTAGAAATAGGAACTTGTTTTATGTGTGTTGTTCCCGACCCAAAAAGAGATTGTTTTTCTTTGTCTCAATACCAATCGATGGCACGTTTAGACAGTTTTTAGAGAATCTTGTTGGAGCAGAAAATATAGTTACATATAAACAGTTTATTGAAAATTAAGTTTGAGATACAAATCAATAATCAAACTTGAAGTTCTTTCGCAAATGGAGTAATAATTTATTTGCATGCACTAATTAACAGGAGTTATTATGGTTTTTTTGCATTTATCCGACATTCATTTTGGAAGAGATAATCCCCGCTACAAAGTTAAGGGAGAATTTCAAAACAAGAAAAACATTTTGCGTGATTTACTTATATCTATCAGGGACAATGCAATGAAGCCTGACCATATTATCGTGACAGGTGATGTTGCATGGTTTGGAAAAAAGGAGGACTTTGATGAAGCGCTACTTTGGTTTAGAGAGTTATTGGACATTACAAAGCTTTCCGGTTCTGATATTACTTTCTGTCCCGGCAATCATGACGTGAATCGTGCTTATGGCAACTATATGACGGAACTAAAACATGAAGACATAGAAGTTGTTGATCAATTATACGGCTACGAAAATATCCACCGAATGGAAGCGCCTCTTTATAATTACGATAAATTCTGTGAAGCGTTAGGGGTTGTTCCGTACCACTATCCTAAATCGAGAAAATGGGAAGCAAGTTATGCAATAGGATATAAGGATATTATTCTTCCTCACAGAGAGGCTTTTCGTATTGTTTCTTTTAATACCGCCTTGCTGTCCTTTGTAAGAAAGTATCCAGACGATCAGATGTTAATAGGACAGCCACAAGTAATGGAATTGCTAGAACATAACCTGATTGGAGACAACAGGAATCATTTTACTATAGCACTTTTCCATCACGCTGAACGCTTTTTACATACCCACGAAATCTGTGAGTATAATCACAGATATGCAACATTACCGCTATTAAGGCGCTATGTAGATTTAATCCTTTGTGGACATACCGAAACAGGGGGCATACCAGTTCTATATAAACAAATAGGCGGTGCCGAGATGCTGACCGGTGGAGCAGCATACTATTCAGATGATCACGCAAATGCATATTCTATGGTGATAGCCCCAGACAACTTGTCCGAAGGAAAAGAACGGGAAGTTATACTTTATCCCTTTACTTATTCAGCTGAAAGCGGATGGCATCATAACATAAGAAAAGCTCTCCCTATGGGATATGGCAGCATTGTTGCTGAACAACCCACTTTCAACTGCAGGGCGGATTTTCAACTGGTATTGTCATATGAGGACCAAATCCTGTCGATACCCATGAAATGTGTTTCTGTATATATTCATGGTGATAATACTGCGTTGTTGAGTAATTCCGAAGATGTTTGCCGAAACCTAGATATAATTTGTAGTGGACCCACAGACAAACCCGGCAAATCTAACGTTAGTATTAGCATAGCATGCACAAAAGAAAATAGCGTGGAATCCTTTCTCGTTTGTGAGACTGTATTTGCTTTTCTTAATCGTGCGACAAATTCGAAAAGCGGATCATCTTTCGAAATAGTCGATGCTTCCGGTAATGTGTTTTTGTCTGGAGAAAATATAAGTTGCAACGAAAAGATTGAAGATGAAGGCATAGAGTTTTTAACAAAATTACGGAGAATTGAACTTGAATACGATCTCATTTTTCAATGCCCAAAAGATAATGCAGAATATAGAAAAGTTGATATTCTGAATGATTTGATTGAAAATGGGTACACAACAGCATTCAATGCAATTCCAGGGTTCGAGACTTATTCTGCTAACAAAAAACAACTCTTCAAAATTGGTCTTCTTGCGTTGTTGAATAGACCCGTTTACATATTGCATCGTGGTAATTTCCGATGCCAGTTATATGGGAATGATTTTTCCCTTGGAAAAGCGACTGTTTTGATGGGACCATATACACCTAAAGGGTCTAAGGCTATCCATAAGGCTATCACATATGCAACAGCTGACAAACGAAAAATCGACCTAAAGCTCTGCAATAATTCTACTTGCTACATCATAACGGATGAAGACAAGGCTAATATTACAGACTTAATTAAAAAACTAGGTACACATATCAAAGTTGAGAATATGGATTGTGTTTGGGATTTCGTTTATGAAGTTAATGAATAGATCAGAGATACACATAAACGCACGGACTATGTTTTCGGTGGTGAAAAGAGAAAATTGGTGTCAATCATCCAAGGAGGATGCATCGTGAAATATAGCATCGGGATTCAGCAAATGAGAAAATTTGCATGTATTGAGGAAGTTTTCGATACAGCAATTCAAATATACCCGAATCTGAAGAATATACTCGGGAAGGTAAAACTTTCTCCGTTTTGGAAAAGCGATGGTCTCACAAGGTATGTTTGGAAGTGTGGGAAAAAGGTATATTTACTACCCTGTACCATTTCTATCAATATTCGTATTTTTTGGTTAAGAAATTATGATGCATCAAATTTAAAAGGTATTACATGGCATGAAATAGGTCATGTGCTATCTTGGCTGATTTGTCTACAGGATCATCGTTTCTTTGTAAATCAAAAAGGCTTGCTTGAGTACAATTATTCCTTTAAAGAACTTGAATATGAATATTGGCCAGAAAGTATAAGAGATCACTTTCTCGATGCCTTTTGGGAAAGGGAAAGCGAGAAATACGGACGTTTTCAAGTTGTTTCGTTAGAGCAAATACTTAGACCAAGTCCTCATAATTCCAGTGAACTTTTAGCAGAGTCCTTCAAGTATGCATTTGCAGGAGAGGGGCATATTGAAGAAGAACTGTTTGTGCTTGTGAAAAACATAGTGGATGATTTCATCTCTGAATTTGTGAGGCACAAGATATAAATTTGGAATTGTCCATATATATCAAGAATAAGTAATGGTATGGTGTTATCATAGGTAAGGGTGCAAGATGAATGATGTAAAAGCGGTAGTTTTGGCACAAGAATATATCAAAGCGCATCACACTGATATGGAATTTAGTATTGAGAATGTATGTAGTGCGGTTGGATATTCTCGACGCCAACTCGACAGATTATTTAAAAAACATATGAGCATTACTCTGTATGAATATATAAACGCTGTCCTGCTCAGCGAGAGTGCGGCGAAGTTGGTTGATTCAGATAATACTGTAATTGATGTGGCTTTAGACTATCACTATCAGTCTCACGAAGGTTACACAAGATCATTTGCAAAACGATTCTCCATCACGCCCAGTGAATATCGCAAGAACAAAATCGCGATACCTATATTCACCCAGCATCCTGCAAACCATTACTATATTTTGAAAGAAGGACAAACAATGGATGCTACATCAATTTGTACGGTTACACCGGTAAACAGACCCAAAAGAAAGCTTATCTACCTCACATCTCGTTCGGCTACCGATTATCTTTCATATTGTGAAGAGGTTGGTTGTGACTGGGAAGGACTACTTAACAGTATCCCAGAAAAGTTTGATACAGCTGCATTGATTGATCTGCCTGATTTTCTGCACGAGAATGGGATAAGTAAAATAGCCTCAGGAGTAGAAGTGCCGCTTGACTATGAGAAACCTCTACCTGATGGATATAAGATCGCGGAACTTCCGGAGTGCATAATGCTCTACTTCCAAAGTGAGCCATATGAGAATCCCGATGATTTTGGCAAGTATATTGGGCAAGTGTTTAAGGCGATCGAACATTATGACTTTGAACGCTATGGGTATGTATTGGCTAATAATGTTGCTCCGTCATTTAATATGGGAGCAGATACAAGAACAGGAGCAAGGATTGCAATTCCGGTGAAATAAAAGTGACTTATAAATTATGTGGGCTTTATATTTAACCTGATTTTTGAAAAAATGTGTAAAATACACTCTAAAAAACTTGAAAAAATGTGTTTTTAAGTTTTTGAACGTGTTTTGGGGCCAAAATTAATGTTTTCTTGAAACCGCAAATAAAACAATTCTTATACTTATAAACGAAGAGTCGCGAGAGCGGCTCTTTAGTTTTTATATAAGTGAGGTTTTATTATGGAGAAGAAACTGAGTTTTGAAGATGGAAGAGAATTGTTCGTTAAAAAACTCTGCAAGTTAATGGATGAGAGGAATTTATCCTGTCAGTATTTGAGCAGTAAGATTAAAAAGAATGACGGATACATTAATCGTATTATTAACGGTAAAAAGGATCCTTCTTTTGAGGTTTTGTTCGATATAGCCGCCGCATTAAAGATTCCGGTGGCAGAATTGTTTAAATAAAAATTTGCATGATCTGTGGGGCCATGTTTCTGCCAAACCCATTGACCTTATATTTCTGCAATGGTATAATAAGTACAACAAAACATCAGAACGGCTTGAAGCACAAGACAAGTCGAAGGGTGAAAAAAGAGGAGCTTTCTTAAGTAAACTGTTTTGGTTCTTCTATAGGGGCCACGAAAGTGGAGAAGAGTGCGAAGCGGTAGCAAATAGGGAAGTCTTGTTTCCGTGCGCAGGAAACAGTCTGTTTGATTCCAGTTTTTGATGTTGTAATAGTGCTTTTCTTATGTGACGCAGTTTTAGGGTGAACCATGCGTTAACAGGGGAGAGAAGTATTTTATCAACTAAATATATTATTTGATAACGGTTGTAGTTTTGCAGGCGTTTGCTTTGCATTGCCGTTATAAATTTCAAGGGAACTTTCTGCATTTTTGTATTGCAGAGAGTGCTTTTTTATGTTATAATGCATTCGTAAAGAAAATCCGGGTTAAACCCGGTAAAATTAAGGGTTTCTCACCAGTTCTTTTTTGGACACGAGAGACAAAAATCCCGTTCACGAAAGTGGGCGGGATTTTTACTTCTTACTTCTTACTTCTTCACTCTTACCTCAAATTGTATTCAGGATTTTTTGGGAAGTAAGAAGTAATAGGTAAGAGGTAATAAGTAATAAGTAATAAGTATAAGTATTGTGGCTTCCCCGCATTTATGCTATACTACACCCAAGGCGGTGATTTTATGGAAATTAAAGCAAAGTGTAAATTTGATAAAGATTCCATTAGAGCGTTAGCGCATCTATCTACATTTAAGAAGTCTAATCCTAAAAAAACGGTTATAACAAGAACAATCTTATGTTTAATTTTGCTTTTGGTGATTGTTGCTGAACTTGTTGTGTTTGATTTTGATGTTGTTCCAATTATTTTAATTGTGGTAGACTTACTTGTGATTTTAATTGACTTTTTTATGTATTTTGGTTTACCCAAAATACAATATAAAGCTTTAGCTAAAATGAAAGATGCTGAAAATGAGTATATCTTTTGTGATAACGTTTTAAAAACATTTACAAAAAGCCAAGAATATAACGGGGAAGCAGAAATTGAATATTCCCTGTTTGTAAAGGTTTATGAAACATCAAAGTATTTCTTTATGTATCAGACTAATAATCAGGTGTTTATTGTTGATAAATCTACTATTGAAGGCGGAACAGTTGAAGAAATTAGAAACAAATTATCTGCTTTCGTAAAGGATAAGTATATTCTTTGCAAATATTAAAGAAAATCAAAGGTTTTCGTCCAGTTCTTTTTCGTACAAGAGAGACAAAAATCCTGTTCACGAAAGTGGGCAGGATTTTACTTTTTACCTCCTATTTCTTCACTCTTACCTCAAATTGCATTCAGGATTTTTGGGGAAGTAAGAAGTAATAGGTAAAAGGTAATAAGTATTGCGGCTTCCCCGCATTTATGATATACTACACCCAAGGCGGTGATGAAATGTTCAAATACTGATTTGTCTGCACAAATAAGGATGATATATTATTTCGTATAAACCAAATAATTACAAATGATTTGCCTTGTGGAAAAACTTTATGTGGTAGTGATTTATACAAATAAGGCATTCACTTTAAAGAGTGTGGAGATAAGGTAAAAGGATTTTTTCTTGCAGAGTCCGAAAATGAGTCTCATAGAGGTTCGCCGATTCGTGTTTCCTTTTTAGGTGAATTTATCGAAGAGGAAAACAATTAATTTTTTGATGTTTATATCTATCCTCGAATTATTGAAGTTTTATTTTTGATTTTTGCTTCTATATTTCTTTCATTTTTTGTAAAGTAACCGGATTCATAATATCAGTTGTTGTTCTGTGTTTATTTGGCAAAGGATATATTGATGTGATGAAAGATACATATAATAGACTTAATAGAATATTTTGTTAAAGGAAATCAAATTTTCAGGAACACATCCTTCGTGTCATTAAGTTCGAATTACTCAAAAAGCACAAATGCCATTCGGCATCTGTGCTTTTTTATTTCACATAAGCAAATAATGACTCTTCACTTCCTTGAACTTAGCGCTACGGTGTGATATAATTTATCACAGAATTCTACTATGAGGAGAACTTATGATGAGCGTCAGTTTGTTTGAAATAATCGGTCCGGTTATGGTTGGTCCGTCCAGTTCTCATACTGCCGGAATGGTCAGAATTGGTTTGTTGGCAAACCGTTATTGTAAAATTGAACCCAAAGAAATCCGTTTAACTTTAAGTCACGGAATGAGACAAACCTACCGTGGACACAGGAGCGACTGTGCATTGGTGGCAGGAATTTTAGGGTTAGAGGCTGACAGTCCTGAGGTTAAGAATGCTTTAACCATCGCAAAAAATAAAGGAATTGATATTTCGATAAACTTTTTTAAAGAGGAAGAAGCTGCGCCCAACAATGTCCATATTCTTCTCACTGACAGTCAAGGCAACAGCCGTTCTATTCGCGCGGTTTCAATAGGTGGCGGAAGTGTTGTGGTAACCCAACTTGACGGTAATGATGTCGCAATCGATCCGGTTTGGGAGTATGGCGCAACGATTTCTGATGATTTCATCTTTAACCGATTTGACCGTGTTGCAGAGTATTGCCGCGAAAATAAATTGACTTTGCCACAACTTGCGGTTATGTATGAATGTAAGCGCTCAGGATTTTCCGAGGAAAACATCCGCGATTTGATGAAAAAACAGATTGAAGTTATGCGACAATCTATCAAAAAGGGCGTTTTTGAAAAGAACAATATGCTCTATGGATTAACTCCCGGTGACGACGGAAAACGTTTGTATGAACGGGCGGCTTCCGGCGAAGCACTGTCGGGCGGCAGAATCATGACCGCAGTTGCTAAGGCGGTAGGTGTTATGGAGCATAACGCGTCTATGGGATGTATTGTGGCTGCGCCGACGGCAGGTTCAGCAGGCATCATTCCGGGCTGCCTTCTAACTTTGCAGGAAGAAATGGGATTCGACGATGACGCACTTGTTGATGCGTTGCTTGTCAGCGGTTTTGCAGGAGTGATTATGGCTCACAGAAACGTAAGTTTTTCCGGTTCGGTGGGCGGTTGCCAGGGTGAAATCGGTGTGTCTAGCGCCCTTGCCTCAGCAGGACTTGCATCGCTTTGTACAAATGAACCTTATGTTGTTTTCCACGCGACAGCAATGTGCTTAAAGAATTTATTGGGACTTGTTTGCGACCCGATCGCCGGACCGATAGAAGTGCCTTGTATCAAGCGAAACGCAATAGGTGTTGCCAACGCTTTTGTTTCTGCGGATATGGCATTAGCCGGAGTTAAGAGCTACATTCCGCCGGATGAAGTGGTCGATGCATTGATTGACGTGCAAAACCGAATGCCCAAAGAGTTAAGATGCACCGTTACGGGCGGTCTTGCGTGTACTGAAACAGCACATTGTTTACGAAGAAAACTACAAAAAGAATTAGAAAACCAAAATTGACCACCGCAGATGTTTCTGTTGGCATCCTCCAATGTTGCGCGTGGTGTTAGTGAATGATACATTTTTAGATAGGGACGTTTAAATGAGGTGTTACCATGACGGAAAGTAAAAAAGAATTGTTAAGAACGGTGAAATTCACGCTTTTTTCCATAAGCGCAGGTGTTATTCAAACGGTGAGCGACATTTTGTTTAATGAGGTGTGCCATTTTGCGCCTGAAAATTCATACTTGTTTGCGCTTATACTGTCAGTTTTGTGGAATTTTACCCTTAACAGAAAGTACACTTTCCACTCTGCAAGCAACGTACCCATAGCAATGCTTAAAGTTGCCGTCTTTTATGCAGTTTTTGCACCTCTTTCAACATGGTGGACGGCAGTGTTGACGGGAACAGGTGTTGGTTGGAACGAGTATGTTGTTTTGGCGGGAACGATGCTTATCAATTTTGTTACAGAATATCTTTATCAACGTTTTGTTGTGTTTGGCAAAAGCCTTGACACCGCTAAAAGCAAGGAAAAAAGCGCAGAATGAGCGGGAGGAAGTTATGGAACCCAAGGATTACGAGGTATCGAAAATAGAGGGTGAATATGCCTATTTGCATGATCTTTCGGGCGGTTGCGACGAGGATCTGTTTATAGCGATGGCGCTGTTACCGCCCGATGTGACGGTGGGCACAAAACTCCACTGCGAAATGTTTCAGTATACGATAATAGAATAGAAAAACCGACCGAGGAAAAATCTTCGGTCGGTTTTGTTTTTCAGGATAAAGGAAACCTTTTTGAATTCTGAACAGTTGGTGGGCTTATAAGCGAAAAAAGTTACACAGTGCTGCGATATTATCGACGGTGGGGTCACATTTACGGCAAAAATCAAACGTGTGTTGACAAACTGATGGAAAAGGTTTAAAATTAAGAAAAGTCGTTATTCGACGAATTTTGACAGCGAGGGATAGAAATGAAATACATAGCAAAGAAAAGTTTGGCATTAGTTTTGGTGTTGTGCTTGATCGCAACGTTGAGTTTGTTTGTTGGCTGCGGTTCGAAAGACGAGGAAGAGGAAAAGGAAAAGCAGCAGTCTCCTGAAGCTGCTGTCGAGAATTATTTTGATGCAACGGTAAAGTACGACACTTCTAAGATTGGCGACCTCGCTCCCAACGCAGTTTGGGAGTACATAGAGGACGAAGAGGACGTCAGCCTTAATGACATTAAAAAGGGCTTCGATGACGAGCGCGATGATCTTATCGACGAGGCAGAAGATGTTTTCGGCAAGGACTATAAGGTTAATTATGAGATCGCAGATAAGGAAGAACTTAGTGATGATGACCTTGAAGAGCTTGCAGAGGCTATCGATGACAATTACGACGGTGCTATCAAAAAGAGCGATGTGAAGAAGGCTTATAGACTTGACATCGAAGGCGAGATCAAGGGTAGCGAAGGCAGTGAAGAGATCGAGATGGATGATTTCATCGTTGTTAATATTAAGGGCAAGTGGTACCCCGTTTCTGCATACGGCAACTTCTACGCTTCTATGTTCACATACTTCGGTATGGATATCGACGAATACTAAGGCGGCACAGACAGCACAGTATCTTATAACGTGTAAGGCTACGAAGAGTTGATGTTCCCGATGGAGCTTGACAGAGTTAAATAAAAGAGCGCGTATGTGTTACATACGCGCTCTTTTGTTTTAAAAAACAAGGTGTTGTGGTCGAATATTGCTCGACACAATATATTGTGGTATGGTTTTTTGCACATACTAAATTTTGTGATTTTTTATGAAAAAATTGTTGAATTTTAGTTATTTTACTTGACAAAGCGAAGGTTAAACTATATACTATATATGCTTTTTGAGGGACTTTATTGTCCCGTCTTAATTTTCAATATTTTATGAATGGAGATTTATATGGAACACAATAATTGGAAAGGTTTTAAGGGCGGTGTTTGGACCGACACAATCGACGTAAGAGATTTCATTCAGCAGAATTATGCTGAATATCTTGGTGATGAAGAGTTTTTGGCTGGTGCAACTGACCGTACCAATGAGTTGATGAAAAAGGTTAATGGCCTTTTCGTTTTGGAACAGCAGTTTGGCGGTATTTTGGATATCGATACCGCGACCGTTAGTTCTATTACAAGCTATTCCCCCGGTTATATTGACAAAGACAACGAGCTTATTGTCGGCTTGCAGACTAACCGTCCGTTGAAGCGTGGCGTTAATCCGTTTGGCGGTATGAGAATGGTTCGTCAGGCTTGTGAGGCATACGGTTACAAGGTGAGCGACAAAATCGAAAACGAGTTCCAGTACCGCACAACTCACAACGAGGGTGTTTTCAGAGCATATACTGATGAAATGCGTTTGGCTCGCCGTAGCCACGTTATCACAGGTTTGCCTGACGCTTACGGACGTGGACGAATTATCGGTGACTATCGTCGTGTAGCACTTTACGGTGTAGACCGACTTATTGCTGAAAAGAAAAAGGATAAGAAAAAGCTTCAAGACGGTGACTTTTACAGCCCCACCATTCGTCTTGACGAAGAACTTCACAAGCAGATTGCCTTCTTGGGTCTCTTGAAAGAAATGGCAGCAATGTACGGATATGATATTTCTGAGCCTGCTGCTAACGCAAAAGAAGCTATTCAGTGGACATATTTTGCATACCTTGCAGCAATTAAGGAGCAGAATGGTGCCGCAATGTCATTAGGCCGAGTAAGCACCTTCTTCGATATTTATATTGAGCGCGATATTGCCGCAGGAATTTTGACCGAAGAAACCGCACAGGAACTTATTGACGATTTTGTCATCAAACTTCGTGTTGCAAGACATTTGAGAACTCCCGAATATAACGAGCTCTTCGGCGGTGATCCGATGTGGATTACCGAAGCAGTAGGCGGTATGGGTGAGGACGGCAGAACTCTCGTCACAAAGAGCAGTTTCAGAATTCTTAACACTCTTTACACCTTGGGTTCATCTCCTGAACCTAACCTTACTGTACTTTGGGCTAACGCTCTTCCCGAAGGATTCAAGCGTTTCTGCGCTAAGGTTTCTATCGATACCGACTCTATCCAGTACGAGAACGATGATGTAATGCGTCCTCTTTACGGTGATGACTATGCTATCGCTTGCTGTGTTTCGGCTATGAAAATTGGTAAGCAGATGCAGTTCTTTGGAGCAAGATGTAACCTTGCAAAACTTTTGCTTATTGCAATCAACGGTGGTTATGATACCACTACCGGTATCCATATTGGTCCCCAGATGGATGTTATGGATTGCGACAAGTTGGATTACGATGCAGTTAAAGAAAGATTTGACATCTATGTGGAATGGTTGGCAAAACTTTACGTTAACACGATGAACGTAATTCACTATATGCACGATAAATATGCCTATGAAAAGATTCAGATGGCGTTGCATGACACCGATGTTCATAGATTTATGGCATTTGGTATTGCAGGTCTTTCGGTCACTGCTGACTCGCTTAGTGCAATCAAGTTTGCAGAAGTAACACCTATAAAAGATGAAGACGGCTTTATTGTTGAATTTAAAACCGAAGGCGATTTCCCCAAATACGGTAACGATGATGACCGTGTTGACCTTATTGCAAAGCAGTTGACCCACGAGTTTATCGAGGAGTTGAGAAAGACAAGAACCTATCGCGAAGCAGAGCATACCTTATCTGTTCTCACTATTACTTCGAATGTTATGTACGGTAAAAACACCGGTGCTACCCCTGATGGAAGACCCGCAGGTGCTGCATTTGCACCCGGTGCTAACCCGATGCACAACCGTGAGGAGAATGGTGCTTTGGCATCTCTCAACTCGGTTGCTAAGTTGAGTTATGAGGATTGCCGTGACGGTATTTCCAACACCTTCTCGGTAACACCCGATACTTTGGGTCACGACAAGGAAGAGAGAACCGGAAACCTTGTTGCGATTCTTGATGGCTACTTCCTCAAAAAAGCACACCACATCAACATCAATGTCCTCAACCGCGAAACTTTGATTGAGGCATATAATAATCCTGAGGCTTATCCTAACCTCACAATTCGTGTTTCTGGTTATGCTGTTAACTTCCATAAGCTGTCCAAAGAACAGCAGCGTGAGGTAATCAGCCGTACCTTCCACGAGGCTATGTGATATGCCTGAAATAATGGGTAAAATACATTCAATACAGACGCTCGGAGCCACTGACGGACCGGGCGTCCGTTTTGCCGTTTTTTTGCAGGGGTGCCCTCTGCGCTGTGTATGCTGTCACAACCCGGACACGTGGGATTTATTAGGCGGAAAGGAAATGACGGCAGCAGAGTTGGCTCAAAAAGCCGAAAGATATAAGGAGTATTTTGGTGAACAGGGCGGTGTGACCGTCTCCGGCGGTGAGCCGTTGTTGCAGTCGGAATTTGTTGCGTCACTGTTTAAAGAATGTCATAAAAGAGACATTAACACCTGCCTTGATACATCGGGTTGCGTATTAAACGATAGTGCAAAGGAACTTTTGGACCAAACTGACCTTGTTATGCTTGACATAAAATACACATCTGACGACGATTATCGAAACTATGTTGGTTGCGAGATGTCGGCAGTGATGGAGTTTTTGTTCTATTTGCAAGAAAAAAACAAACCAACCTGGATTCGTCAGGTTATAATTCCCGGTTTAAATGATGACGAGCGTAATATCAACCGATTAAAAGAGTTGGTGGAAAGGTTTAGTTGTATTGAAAAATGCGAACTTCTGCCTTTCAAAAAATTGTGCGAAGTTAAGTATAAAAACCTCGGAATTGAGTTCCCATTAAAAGACACTCCTGAACCGACAGTGCAGAAAATTAAAGAGTTAGAGTGTGTGCTTAACAAAAAGCGAGAGGCGTGACATAAGTTCACCAAAAGCCTCTCGCTTTTCATATTGTATTTGTGCATTTTTGCACTTGTTTTTGGTGTTGAATTGTGGTAGAATCGGCAGTGGTCTAAAATATTATAAAAAGAGATGACGAATGTGAGTATTTTATTATCAGTATCGATCGCGCTTTTAGCAGGTCTGTTAATGACAAGGTGCTTTAAACCCTTAAAATTGCCGTCTGTTACTGCGTATTTGATAGCAGGTGTGTTGGTTGGACCTTACGTTTTGGGTCAAATTGGAATTGGCGGAATGGGATTCGATTCATTCGAAGCAGTTGAAGCGTTAGGTCTTGTTTCCGAAGTCGCCCTCGGTTTTATCGCATTTTCAATAGGAAGCGAGTTCAAACTTTCTGAACTTAAAAAGACGGGCAAACAGGCTTTGGTTATAGGTATTGTTCAGGCGGTTGTTGCCACCATTTTTGTCGACGTTGCATTGTTGGTGGTGCATTTAATAATGCCCGAAGTTTTGTCAATACCGCAACTTATAACACTTGGCGCTATTGCCACAGCAACTGCACCTGCCGCAACCCTTATGGTTGTAAAGCAGTATAAGGCACACGGTCCTTTGACTAAACTTTTGTTGCCCATAGTTGCTTTGGACGACGCTGTCGGACTTGTGGTTTTTGCCGTTTCGTTCGGTGTTGCAAAGGCCTTGATAAGTGGTCAGGTTGATCTCATTTCCATAATTTTAAATCCAATTATAGAAATAGCGGTGTCGTTGTTACTTGGCGCGGTCATGGGTTGGTTGTTAACCCAGTTGGAGAGACTTTTTAACTCCAACACTAATCGTCTGAATCTTACAATAGCTATCGTATTCCTTACGGCATCTATTGCAATGATAGAAATTCCGCCTATTGGCTCTGTGCATATTCAGTTTTCTTCGTTGCTGACCTGTATGATGCTCGGCACGGTGTTCTGTAATATCTGCCCGTTGTCGCATGACCTTATGGGTGCGACTGACAAGTGGACATCGCCTATTTTCGCACTCTTCTTTGTTATAAGCGGTGCAGAGTTGGAATTAAGCGTGTTTACTGAATGGAGCATCGTGCTTATCGGCGTTGTGTATATCATCTTCCGTTCACTTGGAAAATATTTTGGAACCTTTGTTAGCGCAAAGGCCACCAAATGTTCTCCTGCCATTTGCAGATACTTGGGAATCACTCTTTTACCGCAAGCGGGAGTTGCGTTGGGCATGTGCTCTATCGCCGCAACAGCTTTGGGAAGTGCGGGCAATCTTATCAGAAATATAACCCTTTTTGCCGTGCTTATATATGAGGTGGTTGGTCCTGTATTGACCCGTATGTCATTGCAGGCCGCAGGCGAAATCAAGCCGATTTCCGATGAGGTTAAAAATCGTCGTCAGACTAAGCTTGAAGCCGCAAAAGATCTTAAAAACAAGTAAAAAAAAGACCGAACTTAAAAAGTTCGGTCTTTTTGCTATTCATCGAGTTTGAGAACTGCCATAAATGCTTCCTGCGGAACTTCAACAGAACCTAACTGGCGCATTCTCTTTTTACCTTCTTTTTGTTTTTCGAGCAATTTCTTCTTACGTGTGATGTCACCGCCGTAGCACTTTGCCAAAACGTCTTTTCGCATAGCTTTTACGGTTTCGCGGGCGATTACCTTGCCGCCGACGGCAACCTGAACGGGTATCTCAAATAGTTGTCTCGGAATGTAGTCTTTTAACTTTTCGGCAATACGTCGGGCTCTTGCATACGAGTTGTCAGCGTGGACGATAAACGATAAAGCGTCTACAAGGTCGCCTGCCAACAGAACATCAAGTTTGACGAGTTTGGACTCTTCGTATCCTTTGATCTCGTAGTCGTAGCTGGCATATCCTTTGGTACGTGATTTGAGCGCATCGAAAAAGTCGTAAACTATTTCGCCCATCGGCAAAACGTAGTGAATGTCAACGCGGTCACCGGTGTAGTTCATACCGATATATTCACCGCGGCGTTCCTGACACAGCCCCATAATAGCGCCGACATATTCGCTGGGGCTGTAAATGTTGACATCTGCAACAGGCTCCAAAGCCTTGACAATGACGGCAGGGTCGGGGTAGTTGGTCGGGTTGTCAACGGTGAGTTTTGTGCCGTCGGCAAGCTCGAATTTGTACTCAACGCTGGGGGCAGTGGTGACAAGATCAAGGTTATATTCGCGTTCCAGTCGTTCCTGGATTATTTCCATGTGAAGAAGTCCCAAGAATCCGCAACGGAAACCGAATCCCAATGCGCCTGATGTCTCGGCTTCGAAGAGAAGAGAGGCATCGTTTAATTGCAGTCTTTCAAGTGCTTCGCGAAGGTCGGTGTAATGCGCTCCGTCGGCAGGGTAGATACCGCAGAAAACAACAGGGTTTACTTTGCGATAGCCTTCCAACGGCTCGGCTGCGGGAGCTTCTGCGTTGGTCATGGTGTCACCAACTCTTGCGTCGGCAACATTCTTGATTGCCGCGGCGATGTAGCCTACTTCGCCTGCATAAAGCTCGTCGCAAGGGGTCATTGTGTTGGCGCGTTTTCTGCCAACCTCAACAACCTCAAACTCTGCGCCTGTTGCCATCATTCGTATGGTCTGACCGGGCTTTACGGAGCCTTCAACAACCCTGAAATAAACGATAACACCTTTGTATGCATCGTAGTATGAGTCGAAAATCAGCGCTTTTAAGGGTTTGTCTCTGTCGCCGACGGGAGCAGGTATTTTGGTGACAATCTGCTCTAAAACCTCGGGAATATTTATGTCGTTCTTCGCCGAAATAAGAGGGGCGTCAGCCGCCTCGATGCCGATAATATCCTCGATATCGGCGCGAATGCGCTCAGGGTCGGCAGAAGGCAGGTCGATTTTGTTGATAACGGGCAACAGTTCAAGTCCGTGGTCAACCGCCAGATATGTGTTTGCCAGAGTCTGTGCTTCGATACCCTGCGATGCATCGACGATAAGTATTGCACCTTCGCAAGCGGCAAGTGAACGGGAAACCTCGTAATTGAAGTCGACGTGTCCCGGAGTGTCAATAAGATTCAATTCATATTCAAGACCGTCTTTTGCGGTGTAGTAGAGGGTGACCGCATGTGCTTTTATGGTGATTCCACGTTCGCGTTCAAGGTCCATACTGTCAAGCAACTGGTCCTCCATATCACGCATCGCAACGGTCTGTGTGTGCTCTAAAAGACGGTCGGCTAATGTTGATTTGCCGTGGTCAATATGAGCAACTATACAAAAATTTCTGATTCTGTCCTGTGGAATGGGCATTTTTACTCTCCGTTAATTTTAGTTAACTATATTCTATACTAAACTGTTAGAATTTACAACAAAATATTTCTTTTCCCTGCAAAAAACATTCCTTAATGTCACACACAATTCCCTTTCGGACGATTTTTGGCACAATACTTTCTATATCGATGTTTTCTTCGGCGCAGATGAGCGAAAACAGACGCAATATATCTATATCGCGGTTCAAAACACAGGAGGCATACAAAGGAATCGGCAATCCTTCTTGTGACACGGTGATGCCGCCGTGTCCGAACAGAACTCCGTCGAACGACGGCACACCCATCGGCGCGAATACTGCGTCGCAGGAGTATATATCTTTAAAATTGCAAAAATCGGGGCAGGTCCCGTACTGCAATATGCAGTTTGATAAAAAGTCTTCATTTTCTTCGCAACCGACAAAACAAAGTTCGGTCGCGTGCCTTAAAAGGCACGCGCAACTCAAAGGCGTGATATCTTCACAGCAAACCACCCCTATTTTGCCGAAAGAACCGTGTTCCACAGCACGCTTAAAGGCGTTGAAGAGCAACTTTTTTTCGGCATAGTGATGGTCAAACTCTTTGAAATGCGAGCCGAACCTTTGATGAACCTTATTGCAGAAAATAAAACCGTCGCCGAACGGCTCCAATACCGTGCGCAGTTTAGAAACGGATGTTTTTCGACCGATTTCGATAATTGCAAGGTTGCCGGAAGTCGATATTTTAAGCCTTCTTCCGACACCAAAAACAACAACCGCTACCATGACACCACCTCGGTTTATAATATGTACATATCGGTTTTATAAGACCGGAATGTAGTGGCTTAAATTTAAAAAACGGCTTGTCAAATGTCGTATTATGTGGTAGAATGTAGTGAAAAATTTTGATAGAGGTATTTTATGTTCAAAAAATTTTTTGCGCCTACCGATATGACAAAAGGGTCTGTTTGGAAAAGCATTCTGACCTTTACGATTCCTATGCTTATTGGCAACATCGCGCAGCAACTTTACAGTACGGTTGACACTATCGTTGTTGGCAATTATGCCCAAAACGGTGATAATGCTATCGCGGCTGTCGGTTCGGCATTGCCGATACTTAATATGTTACTTGTTTTGTTTATCGGAATTTCTGCGGGTGCCAGCGTTATGGTTTCGCAATATTTCGGCGCAAAAAACCGTGAAAGACTTTCATATACTGTTGGAAATTGCATTACGGTTGCCGCCGTTTGCTGTCTTTTTTTGATGGCGATTTCCGCAACGCCGTTACTAAGGATTGTTTTGGAAACGCTTAATACGCCTGAGACTATAATTGATGACTGTTGGGAGTATCTTACTATTTCAATGGTTGGAATCGCGGGCATGGCATACTATAATATATTAAGCGGTGTTATCCGAGGTCTTGGAGATTCAGTTTCGGCGTTGGTGTATCTTTTGGTGGCAACTGTCATTAACATCGCGCTGGATATATTGTTTGTATTACCGCCTTTGAGCATGGGCGTAGCAGGAGTTGCGTTGGCAACTGTTGTTTCGCAGGTAGTATCTTCTATACTTTGCCTTATAAAACTGGCGCGAATGAAAGAGCATTTCGATTTCGGTTGGAAATTTATGATTCCCAAAAAACATTATGTTAAAACGATTGTAAATCTTGGTTTGCCGTCGGGATTGACTCAGGCAATTTTCTCTTCGGCAATGATTATTGTTCAGTCGTTAACCAACCAGTTTGGTGAGGTGTTCATCGCCGCCAATGTTATCATTATGCGAGTTGACGGTTTTGCGATGATGCCCAACTTCTCGTTCGGCACAGCACTCACCACCTTCGCGGGACAGAATGTTGGCGCAGGCAAGTACGACCGAGTTGTAAAGGGTGCTAAGCAAGGAACACTGATAGCAGTTGGAACTTCGGCGGTCATTACCGGTGTGATATTGTTGTTTGGAAAAAATCTGATGGGACTTTTCACAAGCACACAAAGTCTTGTGGATATGAGTTATCAACTAATGATGATTCTTGCGGTCGGTTATATTGCAATGGCTGTAACACAAAGTTTGTCGGGTATTATGCGTGGAGCAGGCGATACAATGACTCCTATGTGGATTTCGTTGATAACGACTGTTGTTGTTCGTGTGCCGTTGGCATACGGAATTGCGTATCTAACATCGCCCGACAAGGTTTTATCACACGGTTGGAACGAAAGCATTCAAATTTCGCTCTTGTCATCTTGGGTGATAGGTGCCTTATTGACATTTATTTTCTACCGCGTTGGCAAGTGGAAGACCAAAAAGTTAAAGTAAAAATAAAACCCCATACCTTTGTAACGCTTGGACAAAGGTGTGGGGTTTGTTCATTATATGTTATTTGTTTCTACGTAACGCTTAATCGCGTCAATAGTTTCCTGACTTATGACGTGTTCAATTTTGCAGGCATCGTTTGCAGCCGTGTCCTCACTGACACCAAACTTTGTAAGAAGAGTTGACAAAATGGTGTGACGTTCATAGATTCGCAAAGCCACTTCATGACCTATGTCGGTCAATGCTAAGGTGCCGTCGGGAGCAACAGTAATATAGCCACCGCTTTTGAGCAGACCGACTGCACGGCTGACGCTGGGTTTAGAATAACCCATACTTTCAGCAACATCAATACTGCGGACGTTTGGAGACTTCCTCGTTAAAACATATATTGTTTCAAGATACATTTCGCCTGATTCGTGTAAATGCATTGTTAACTCCTATAAATTTAATAACGGTTACTATATTGATTTTATCATAAAGCGTAATAGTTTTCAAGGGGGTTGCTGCGTTCTTGAAAATTACTAAAATTTTGAAAATTTCGCCTTGACAAATACGGTTTTGGGTGGTAACATATATACGGTTAGCATAAACTAACCGTTTTTACAAGGCGTCAGTTAGCCTTGACTAATCAATGTTTACACAGTTTGGGTCAGGTGAAGATTATGAACTTAAAACTCGCCGAGGAAGGCAAGGAGTACATAATAAAGGCTATCGAAACCGACGATGAAGAACTCGATGCGTTTTTGTTTTCGTTAGGTTGTTACAGCGGTGAGCCGATTACCGTTATCGCTCGCAGACGCGGCGGTTGTACTGTGTCTATTAAGGACGGACGGTATAACATCGATAATCAGTTGGCCGAGGCAATAATTGTTTTTGATTGATTTTCGGCGGCAGGAGAAGTACCGCTGATTATCTTTTGAGCATCAGTTAGCCGCCACTAACTCAAATTTAATTGAAAAACAAAATATAAATTTTGCAGGAGGAAACCAAAATGAGAATTGCTTTGGCGGGTAACCCCAACAGCGGTAAGACCACAATGTTCAATGCGCTCACCGGCCGTAATGAAAAGGTCGGCAACTGGGCAGGCGTAACCGTTGAAAAGAAGGAACATCCGATAAAGAAAAGCTATTCACCTGTGACAGAGGAACTCATAGCAGTTGATCTTCCTGGTGCTTATTCGATGTCACCCTTTACTTCGGAAGAAAGTGTTACAAGCTCTTATATTAAAAATGAAAGTCCCGATGTCATCATCAATATAGTTGACGCAACCAATCTGAGCCGCAGCCTTTTCTTCACAACACAGTTGTTAGAACTTGGCATTCCCGTTGTTATTGCGCTTAATAAAGCCGACATCAACGAGAAGAAGAAGACGGTTATCGATACATTAAAGCTTGCCGAAAAATTGGGTTGTCCCGTTGTTGATACCGTTTCAACTTCGTCAGAGGGTATGTCAGAGGTCGTGTCTGCCGCAGTCGGCGTAGTGGGCAAGGGTCAGACGGCACCTTATATTCAGGAAGATACCGATATCACCAATAAGAAGACAGCAACAGTTGCCGACAAAAAGAGATTCCAGTTTGTCAATGCGGTTGTGGCAGAGGTCGAGACCCGAAGGATTCGCACTAACGAGCGCAATGTTCAGGATAAGATCGACGCAGTTTTAACAAACAAGTGGATAGGCATTCCGATTTTTGCGGTCATAATGTATCTCGTTTTCCAGATTTCTCAGGCATGGCTTGGTGTTTGGATAGCCGAAGGCTACGACCTTTCAAACGGATATCACATATGGGGCCTTGGCGACTGCATCGATTGTTTTAAGGCAATAGTCGAAGGCTGGATGTCGGGCGCACATTATCTTTTGCAGGCATTCATTCTTGAAGGCATAATTGAGGGCGTTGCCGCCGTTGTCGGCTTCCTGCCGCTTGTTATGGTTATGTACTTCCTTATCGCCCTGCTCGAAGATTGCGGATATATGGCACGTGTTTCGGTAGTTCTTGACCCGATATTTAAAAAGGTAGGTCTTTCGGGAAAATCGGTGATTCCGTTTGTTGTCGGCACTGGTTGTGCAATACCCGGTGTTATGGCTTGCCGTACCATCAGAAACGAACGTGAACGCAGAGCAACGGCAATGATAACACCTTTTATGCCTTGCGGTGCAAAGCTTCCCGTTATTGCATTGTTTGTCGGCGCGTTCTTCCCCGAAAACGCATGGGTCGGTACGACGATGTACTTCGTCGGTATACTTATTATCCTTGTCTGTGCACTCGTTATCAACAAGATTGCAGGTCACAAGGTAAAAAAATCATATTTTATAATTGAGTTGCCGGAATATAAAGCTCCGTCCTTTTGGCGAGCATTTAAGTCAATGTTAGAACGTGGTTGGTCGTATGTTGTCAAAGCCGGGACCGTTATTCTTGTTTGCAATTTTGCCGTTTATCTTATGAAGACATTTGATTGGAGTCTTAAAATGGTTGATGACCCCGGTCAGTCAATTCTCGCAACTATTGCGACACCCGTTGCTTTTGCTATTGCTCCCGTTATCGGCGTTGTTGCTTGGAAATTTGCAGCAGCGGCGGTTACCGGATTTATCGCAAAAGAGTGTGTTGTTGGAACGTTGGCAACCTGTTTTGCTTTTGAGTCTATTCTCGATGAAGATATGGTCGAGCTTGCCGAAGGTGCAGATGCAGCAGCGGCGGCAGGTGCGATGGGCATTCCCGCAGTGGCAGCATTGGCATATCTTATGTTCAACCTCTTCACACCGCCTTGCTTTGCGGCTATCGGTGCGATGAACTCCGAAATCAAGAGTAAAAAATGGCTCTTCGGCGGCGTTGGTCTCCAACTCGCAGTAGGCTTTATCGTAGGCTTCTTGACCTTCTTCTTCGGTTGCCTTATCACCGGCACATCTATGGGCGAGCCCTGGATGCCCATTGTCGGTTGGATAGTAACGCTGTCTATTGTAGCGATTATCGTTGCACTTATCTGCAATACCAATAAGAAGCTCAAAGCAGAGTATACGGAAAAGACCCAAAAGTCTGTTATGGCGGAATAAATAAGGAGTAATTACCGTGGGTATCAAGGATTATATTATTATCGCGGTTATTGCCGTAATTCTCGGTTTGGCGATATATTATATTTACAGAGCCAAGAAGAGTGGCAAAAAATGCATAGGTTGCCCGGACAGTTGTTCGTGTTCGTCCGGCAGCCAATGCAACGGCAAATCGTGCGGCAGTTGCGGTTGCGATTTCGAAAAGAACGAAGAAAATAAAATATAAGAATAAAAGAAAAAGCAAGGGTTTTAACCCTTGCTTTTTTGCTTTGTCTTAGTGAATCATAGAGATTTTAAAGCCTCGCTTCAAAATGACATTTGTTGTTTTAAATCACTACTGTCATCCTGAGCGTAGCGAGGCATCTCGTAATTCTTATTTGATTTCCTGCTCTAACAAATTAAACTCTTCCGTGTCGAAAAACTCGGACAAGGTGATTCCAAGTCCGTCGCAAATCATTTTAATTGTAATAAGTTTCGGGTTTTTACTCCTGCCATACAAAATAGCCTTTACCGATGAGGGCGGCAATGCCGACATAGTTGCCAATTTGTTAATAGTAATATTCCTTTCACCGCACAAGGCAAGAAGTCTGTTTTTAACCGCTGTTATCAACACTTTAAACACGCTCCAATCATATTCTTAATATTAGAATATGATTTTTTGTTGCAAAAAGTAGGCAACGTGTGATACTATATAGGCGATGTATCGCCTATTAGGAGTAAAATCTATGAAAACTTGTACTTTTTTTGGACACAGAGATTGTCCGCATAATATACGACCGCAGTTGCTTAAAGAAATAGAAAATCTAATTATAAATGAAGATGTTTCCGAGTTTTATGTAGGGTGTAACGGAAACTTTGATTTTTTGACTATAAATTGTTTAAAAGAAATGAAACAAAAATATGGTCATTTAAATTGTATGATAGTGTTAGACCGACTTCCCACGCAAAAGTTAGAAGATTTAGGATTAGAAACCATATTACCGGAGGCAATTGAAACAACACCGCCAAGATTTTTCACAGACAGAAGAAATCATTGGATGCTATCTAAATCCGAATATGTTATATCTTATGTCCATCGGTTTTACGGAGGTGCTTACAAGTTTTATTCTCTTGCAAAAAAGAAAGAAAAAGTGGTTGTTAACATATAAAAACACCCCCGACCGTGCTCTTTGAGAGAGGTCGGGGGTGAGTAACTTACGGACGGATCCTGTCGCGGTCGCGGGGGAATGCAGTAGCCTGCTTAATGTTGTCAAGACCAAGAATGTTCTGAACGATTCTTTCAAGTCCAAGACCCATACCGCCGTGAGGGGGCATACCGTACTTGTGCATTGTGAGGTAGTCCTCGAAGTCGGCGATATCCATGCCTCTCTTTTCCATTTTGGCAACCTGTGCTTTGTAATCGTGGATACGCTGACCGCCGGTGGTGACTTCAAGACCGTTAAGAAGCATATCGAACGAAAGTGTAAACTTAGGATCTGCGGGGTCCTCCATAGTATAGAAGGGACGCTTAACGGTGGGATAATGAGTGATGAAAACGATGGGGGCGTTATACTCTTTAAGGAAGTACTCGCCGAGCCACTTTTCCTCTTCGGGAGCAAAGTCGGGCTCTAAAAGAGCACGCTTGCCCTGTTCACCGGGATGTGCATCAGCGAACAATTGCTTGGCTTCCATAAACTTAACCTTTGGGAAGCAGGTGAGTTCCGGAAGTCGTGCGTCTTTGCCCAAGTACATTTCAAGTTCTGCGGAATATTCTTCGTTGAGAACCTTAAACATATACTGGAACATTCTTGCTTCAAGTTCCATCAAATCTTCAAAAGAGTCAATGAATCCCATTTCCAAGTCCATACCCTGAAACTCGTTTATATGACGGTTGGTGCTGTATTTTTCTGCACGGAAAACGGGTCCGATGGTGAAAACTTTCTGGAAAACGCCAACCATAATCTGCTTGTAGGTCTGGGGGCTCTGGTTGAGGTATGCCTTCTGGCCGAAGTAGTCAACCTCAAACATATCGGCACCGCCTTCTGCACCTGCTGTAACCATCTTGGGCGGTACGAATTCGGTGAAGCCCTCTTGACGAAGGAAGTTTCTGAATGCATACATAACGCCGTCGGCAACCTTCAAAATTGCGCGAACCTTGGGGTTGCGGAGTGAAATTACACGGTTGTCAAGAAGGGTGTTGAGGTTGAGTTTGTCGATCTTGCGGTCGTTACCTATCTCAACGGGGGGCTGTTCTGCGCGACCCGAAATTCTAACCATTTTGTCGATACGGATATCGAATCCCAAACGGCTTCTTTCCTCAACGATGAGGGTACCGTCAACGGTAACGCACTCCTCAACCGAGAAATCTTTGATATCGCAGTCGGACTTGCCTTCCTCCCAGATGCACTGGAAGGTCATACGTGCGGTACGGAGAATAACGAATGCGAAACCGCTCATCTCCTTGATTCTGTGCAAGGTGCCTTTGACGGAAACCTTGTCACCGTCTTTTATGGTGCCGTTTTTAAATCCGTCAATAACATAGGAAATATCGGAAGTGTCAATTCTTTTTTCGGTGTTGATAAATTCCATTTTTCATTACTCCTTTATTAAAGTTTGGCAAGCTCTTCGGCTACTATTTTGTTTACAGTGTCGGGTTTTGCTTTACCGCGCATCTGCTTCATAACCTGGCCTACAAAGAAGCCGACAACCTTGGTCTGACCTGCTTTGTACTGTTCAACGGTGTTGGGGTTGGCCTCAAATACAGCCTTAACAGCATCTCGGATAGCCTCACTGTCGTCAACCTGCTCCAAGCCGTTATCCTTGATATACTGTTCAACATCAAAACTGTCATCACCGAAGAACATAGCCTCGAAAACAGTTTTACCGGTCTGCTTGTTGATGCGGTCGGCTGCAACGATGTTAACGAACTGTGCAAATTTTTCGGCAGAGAGTGTAATGTCCTCGGGGGCAACGCCGCGCTCGTTCATAAAGTACATAATCTGCATCATAATCCAGTAACGTACTTCTTTGGGATTTTTGCAAATTGCAACGGTTTCCTCGAAAAGCTTTGCAAGGTATTTAGAGCCTGCAATAATTTCGGCATCAGCCTTGGCAATACCGAATTCTTCGCCGTAACGGATAACCTTTTCGCCTGCAAACTCAGGCATCGAGTCGTTGTATTCCTTGATGGTCTCCTCTTCAATGGAGATGGGCGGGATATCGGGTTCGGGGAAGTAGCGGTAGTCCTGCGCATTTTCCTTGGAACGCATTGCAAAGGTCTTGCCCTTGTTGTCGTCCCAACGGCGTGTTTCCTGAACGATCTTTTCGCCCTTTTCAATGGCGTCTATCTGACGGGCAGATTCAAAAGCAATAGCGCGTTCGATAGCCTTGAAGGAGTTGATGTTCTTCATCTCGGTACGGGTGCCGAATTCTTCGCTGCCCTTGGGTCTTACCGAAATGTTAACGTCGGCACGCATAGAACCTTCCTGCATCTTGCAGTCGGAAATACCGAGGTATTCGAAGGTCGTCTTCAATTTTTCGAGATATGCAATAACCTCTTCCGAGGTTCTGAAATCGGGTTCGGAAACAATTTCGATAAGCGGAACGCCACAACGGTTGTAGTCGGGGAAGGTTGCGTCGCCGAATGCCGAGTGAATGAGCTTACCTGCGTCCTCTTCCATGTGGATCTCGTGTATCCTTACGGTCTTTTCCTTGCCACTTTTGGTTATAAGGTCAACGTGACCGTCGCGGGCAAAGGGAAGATAAAGCTGTGAAATCTGGTAAGCTTTGGGAAGGTCGGGGTAAAAATAGTTCTTTCTGTCGAACTTGTTGTATCTTGTGATATTGCAATTCAACGCAAGACCGGCCTTTACGGCGTATTCGAGAACCTTTTTGTTAAGAACGGGCAGGGTTCCCGGCATACCGGTACAAACGGGGCAGCAGTGAGTATTGGGTGCGCCGCCGAATTCGGTGGTGCAGGAGCAGAAAATCTTGGTTTTGGTGGCTAATTCAACGTGGACTTCAAGTCCCATTACTATTTCCCATTCCATCTCACTTCACCTCCGGAAAACTTTTGTGGAACTCGGTTGCCTGCTGGTAAGCATAACCGATGTTGAGAATTTTAGCATCGCTCAAAGTTGCACCGATAATCTGTGCGCCGATGGGCATTCCCTGTTTGTCAAAACCGCAAGGTACCGACAAACCGGGCAAACCTGCGATGTTGACCGAAACGGTAAAGATGTCCGAAAGGTACATCTTCAAGGGGTCGGAAAGGCTCTTGCCCAATTCGGGTGCGGTAGACGGAGCAACGGGGCAGATGATGCAATCGTATTTTGCGAACAGTTCATCAAACTTCTGCTTTATAACCGCTTTTACTTTAAGCGCCTTGCGATAGTAGGCGTCATAATATCCGCTGGAAAGAACAAAGGTGCCCAAAAGGATTCTCTTTTTGACCTCGTCACCGAAGCCTTCGCTTCTGGTTGCGTTGTAAAGGTCAACAAGGCCGTCGTAGTCCTTGGCTCTGAAACCGTACTTTACACCGTCAAAACGGGAAAGGTTGGAACTTGCCTCAGCGGCTGCAATGATATAGTATGCAGGAATAACGTAATCGAGGAAAGGCAGACTCACTTCCTCAACTATTGCACCCTGTGCCTTTAATGTTTCGGCAACTGCTTTGACCTTTGCGGAAACTTCGGGGTCTAAGCCTTCGGTCTCAAAGCATTCGGTAGGAATACCGATTTTAAGACCCTTAACATCACCGTTCAAGGATTTCAGATATTCAGGATAATCAATGTCGAGTGAGGTTCCGTCGAATTTATCCTTGCCGCTTATAACATCCATAATTGCGGCACAGTCAGCAACGTCCTTTGCTACGGGACCTATCTGGTCGAGTGAAGAAGCATAAGCAATAAGACCGAAACGCGAAACGGTGCCGTATGTGGGCTTAAAGCCTGTAACACCGCAGTAGGCGGCAGGCTGACGGATACTGCCACCTGTATCGGAACCGAGAGAGCAAATAGCCTCTTTTGCGGCAACAGATGCGGCAGCACCGCCCGAAGAACCGCCGGGAACTTTACTTAGATCCCAAGGATTCTTGGTTGCGCCGTAGTAGGAAGTCTCGCTGGTGCTTCCCATTGCAAATTCGTCCATATTGAGTTTACCGACAACAACAGCACCCTCTGCTTCCAATTTTTCAATAACAGTTGCGTTGTAAACCGGTGCGAAGTCACCCAAAATTTTGGATGCACAAGAAGTCTTTACACCCTTGGTACAGATGTTGTCCTTAATTGCGATAGGCACACCTGCTAAAGCACCTGTCAGTTCGCCTGATTTGATTTTCTCATCAACCTCGGCGGCTTTTGCCAGAGCCTCTTCTTCGCAGATGGTGATATATGCGTTGATTTTTTCATCGGTTGATTTAGCGGCGTTGAGCACAGCCTTTGTGGCTTCAACCGATGTAAGTTCTCCCTCTTTTATAGCCTTGCCGATTTCGAGGGCAGTCATATTTAAAATATCCATAACTGAATCCTCCTTATTCTACGGTCTTGGGCACGACGAAGGTTTCGTCGGTGTGGTCGGGCGCGTTTTTTAGGATTTCGGCGCGGTCATAAGACTCAACGACGTTGTCCTCACGCATAACGTTAGTGATATTGAAAACGTGTGATAACGGCTCAACACCGTCGGTGTCAAGCTTGTTGAGAACTTCCATATACTCAACAATGGCACCAAGCTCTTTTTCCATCTTTTCGGTCTGCTGCTCGTCAAGTTTAATACGTGACAGTTGTGCTACATATTCAACGAGTTCTTTTGTGATAAGCATTGTCCAATCTCCTTACATAAAAAAATAAAGCCGTCTCTCCCTTGAAATAAGGGACGAAAGACGACTTCCGTGGTACCACCCAAATTAGTCCTAAAATAAAGACTCACTCTTTAAGATAAGGTAACGATTATCAAACGTGCGGTTCTAATAAGGCAAACCCGTTCTTCCGCCGACTCCGAGTTGTTTTTCACCGCAAATACACCTACCGTTTCGCACCAAAACAACGGCTCTCTGAAAGCTTTTTACGGCTACTCTTCTCATCAACATCTTTAATTGGGTACATTATATATCATTATTCCCGTTTTGTCAAGGAAATTCAAGGTCACATTATATTGGCTTTTTCGACCGATTTGGGTATTGAGTGTTGTTGTAACTTACTACCCACAGTGTCGTTGTTCAAAATGATACAGACGGTAGGGGCAGGAAAAGACAAACGCGCTTGTAAACGTTAGCAATATATGTTATAGTTTAAACGAACTATTGTTAAAAGGAGGGTGACCAAAGTGATACTGATAATTGCCGAAAAGCCGAGTCTGGCGAGAAATATTTGTGCCGGCATTGGCAAAATGCAAAAAAGAGACGGCTATTTTGAGGGCAACGGATACCTTGTCAGTTGGGCTTTGGGCCACCTTTTTCAGCTTTATGATATAGAGGATTATACGGGCGATCACGAGGCGAAATGGTCGTTGCAAGGACTGCCGTTTTACCCCGAAAAATTTCTTTACAAACTTCGCACACGCGGTAAGGAACGCACAGTTGATTCAGGTGTTGCAAGGCAGTTTTCGATAATCGAGTCACTCTGCAACCGTGATGATGTCGAAAGAATCGTTAATGCGGGAGACGCGGATCGCGAGGGAGAAATAATTATCCGTCTTTGCATTATGAATGCGCTCAAATCTCAAAAACCGATAGGTCGTCTTTGGTTGCCTGACCAGACGCCCGAAACCGTTCAAAAACAGCTTTTGGAAATGCAGGAGCAGGAAACATACGACTCTCTTGCAAACGAAGGTTTTTCAAGAACCTATGTGGACTGGCTTTACGGTATAAATCTGTCGCGGTATGCCACCTTAAAGGCGGGCGCTTTGCTTCGTGTCGGCAGGGTTATAGTGCCTATTGTCAAGGCGATTTACGATAGGGATATGGCAATAAAAAACTTCAAGCCCGATACCTATTATGCGATAGTCAGCAAATGCGAGACCGACGGGCAGGAAATAGAACTTACAAGTACTAGAAAGTACCGCAAAGAAAATTTCGAAAAAGCTCAAAAGTGTTGTGACTTTTACAACGCGGCACCGGCCGTTGTTACCGACCGCACCTCGAAAAAGGATAAGCTGAATCCGGGCAAACTTTTTTCGTTGTCGAAGTTGCAAAACGTGTTGGGTAAAAAATATAAAATGTCGATGGATGATTCTTTGCGTATCGTTCAAAAGCTTTATGAGGACGGGTATTTGACCTACCCGCGTACTAATTCGGAGTACCTTGCCACCGCCGAAAAGGACAAGTATAAAAAGATATTAGATGGAGTAAAAAAGGCAGGTTATCCTGTCGAATTCAAGGATAAAAAGACGATTTTTGACGATTCTAAGATAGAGTCGCACAGTGCGCTCACTCCGACATTCAAGATTCCCAAAAAGGATGCGCTTTCAGATGAGGAGTTCAAGGTCTATCAAACCGTTTTCCGTCGGTTTGTTGCTGTGTTCTGCTCGGAAGAGTGTGTCGCTCAAAAGACCGAGATCAAGGTAAAAGTGGGCGAATACGAGGAGTTTACTTTAAAAGGTACGATAATTCTCGAAAAGGGTTGGACAAGGTTCGACGATCCACCCTCAAAGGACAAGGTCCTGCCCGATTTAAAGGTGGGGGACACAGTCAGCACCGATTTCAAACCCAAGGAGAAGGAAACTTCGCCGCCAAAACACTACACCGTTGAAACGCTTAACAATTTTCTCAAAAACCCTTACCGTGATATAAAAGCTGCGGCGGCAGAGTCCGAAACGCAGGACGATATGGACGAGTACCGTGCCATTTTTGAGGGTGTTGAGATAGGCACCGAAGCCACGCGAACAGGTATTATTCAAAACGCCATTGATTCGGGCTATATTCTGCTGAAAAACAACAGTTATTATATTTTAGACGGCGGAATTTTCTTTATCGAGTCGTTGGATCGTTTAGGCATAAATATGGAAAAAGAAAAGACAGCCCACCTGGGCCGTGCATTAAAGCGTGTCTATCGAGGCGAGATATCGGTTGGTGACTGCGTAACACTGGCCAGAAACGAAATCGACGAGGTGTTTAATGTGCCTCAACGCGCGGCAGAGGATGATACCGAGATCGGCGTTGCGGGAGATATAGTGGGTGTTTGTCCCGTGTGCAGTAAAAATGTGATTCGTGGACGTTACGGTTACGGCTGCGAAGGCTATAAAGAGGGCTGTAAGTTCCGCGTAAATATTGAAATTTGTCACCGTGTGATTCCGCTGTCAGCCGCAAAACAGTTGCTCGAAACGGGCAGAACGCAGAAGTTGAACGGATTCATTTCAAAGCAGGGCAAGCCTTTTTCGGCTTCGCTTAAACTTGACGGAGACAAAGCAGTGTTTGAGTTTTAAAAAAGCACCCAAGGATTTTCCTTGGGTGCTTTTGTTTGGTCAAATTATTTAATTTGTAAAGTGTTTTTAATAGCAGGAAGTTTGAAAATTATAACAGCGGCTATGGTTGTTGTTATAAACTCGGGCAGCATATACGAGAGGTTGTAGGTGAGCGAATATGCCCAAGCGGACTTGTCAACGATGGATGCAAAGATGACAACGCCCGAAACGAAGTGGAGCAGGAACCTGCCGATAAGTACCGTAACAACACCCGCGGCAATGCCGATGATGCCATGTTTTTTAAACACACCTGCAAGACCGAGAACGCTGAAAGCCAGAATGTAGTCGAGTGTTATTGTGCCGATGAGTGCTGTGGGTGTAAGCCCCCAACCGACAACTGCACCGATGTCGAGCATCAACTGGATGAGCGAGTAGATAAATGCTCCCACAATGCCCCAACGCGTTCCGTACATCAACGGAATCATAACAACGGGGAGCATTGAAAGAAGCGTTACCGAACCGCCAAAGGGGAGGGTGAACGGTTTTACAAGACTTAAAACCGTTGCAAGTGCCAGCAAAACTGCTGTGACGCACATCTTCTGAATTTGTGTTTTTTTCATTTTTTATCCTTTCTGCGCCGCGATCAGACGCTGCGGCTTTTAGAAAACCGCCTTGATTCAAATCTCACAGAAAAGGCAAATAAAAAAAGGTCCACAGATACTCTGCGGACCTAAAAATTTTATTCTAAGAAAAAATTCCTACGTCGGCATTATCCGAATCAGGTATAACGGTCAGAGCGAAACACGCTCAATCTCAGCCAGGTCGATTCCCAGCACCCTTTTCTGTTCAATTTGAATATATTATAGCACTATTTGTCGGTTTGTCAACTGATTTTAGGTTACAACGGCGTAATTTTTGTAACCGAATTGAAATATAAATGTAATTGGATTGAAACGACTTTTAAGAAAATTTGGTGTAAAATAACCTTACTTAAAAAGGGGTGCTGTAAATGGAAAAGGCTATCAAATCATTTTTTACTGTTGCTGTTGCGGGTGTTATGATTGCCGCACTTGTTATGTTCTGTATGTCTATTACTGCGGGAGATGAAAACAGTTCGATTACACCTGATGCTGCTGAAATTACTGCCGAGATCTGATATTTATGGCAAATATTGACCTATGGATATTTTGGGTAGGTTGAAAATTTGTGCGGATTAGTATATAATAAATAATTGGAGCCGATGCGGATGTTCCGTGTCGGCTTTTGTCTTAAAACGAAAATACCGAATGCGGCAACGGTTTAAAAGTAAGGAGTGAACCTCGTGAAGAAAAAACGCAATAAGGAATCTCAGCTACCTAACAGGATAATTGTTGCGGGTCTTCTTATTCTTTTGCAGGTGCTGTTGTTTGTAATAATTGAACAGTCAGTATCGGTTGTTGCTGCTGCTGTCTACCGTGCTGTTGAGATACTGGCAGTCGTTTTGGTTTTTCTCATAATCAATAAGCGAAGCAATCCTAACTACAAAATGGCGTGGATAATTTTCATCATCATTTCGCCGTTGGTAGGAGGAGGACTTTTCTTCCTTTGGGGCAACGGCAGGGTAAAGCCGATTTTAAAAAGAAGAATCGCAGGTTACAGAAGGCGTTATCGTCATTTGCTCACTCAAAATCGTGAAGTGTCAGAATATTTAGAGCAAAAGGATGTTTTGCACGCAAGACAGTCACAATTTTTATACAGAGAGTCGGGATATCCTGTTTATACCGACACAAAGGTGGAATTCTATGCTCCGGGCGAAGAATTTTTCGAAAGAATGCTCGAAGAACTTGAAGGCGCCGAGAAGTATATTTTTATGGAGTATTTTATCCTGGTAAAAGGCGAAATGTGGGATAGAATACACGAAATTTTAAAACGCAAGGCAAGAGCAGGCGTCGAGGTAAGGGTTATTTTTGACGACTTCGGCTCTATTTCAAGGCAGGGCATGAATTTCACAAAAGCTCTGCGTTCCGAGGGCATAAAGGTAATTGCTTTTAATCAGATAAGGGCGTCTATCGACCTGCTTTTAAATAATCGAGACCACAGAAAAATCTGTGTTATTGATGGCTATGTTTCGATGACCGGCGGTATGAATATAGCCGATGAATATATAAATATCGACAGTCCTCACGGTTATTGGCTTGACAGCGGTGTCATAATGAAGGGCGCTGCGACGGCAAGCTTTGTTATGGCGTTCTGCGAGATGTGGAGTAGTGTAAGCCGTGAAAGAATGAATGCTGCCAAGTATATTATAAGGGAGTTTCCCAAGACCCCCGGGTTTGTCCAACCCTATACTGAGAATCCGCTTGATACCGACCATAACCCAGCCGAAGGCATCTACCGTCAGATACTGAACACCGCAAGGGATTATGTTTATATTATGACACCGTATCTTATTTTGGATAACACTATGATAGCGGCGGTAACGTCTGCGGCAAAGGCGGGTATAGACGTAAGAATAATAACGCCAAAAATCCGGGATAAATGGTATGTCCATCCGGTTACAAGGTTCAATTATCAGGAACTTTTAGAAGCGGGGGTAAGAATTTTCGAGTTCACGCCGGGATTCGTACACTCAAAAACCTTTGTTTCGGACGATGCAGTTGCCACCTGCGGAACGGTCAATATGGATTACAGAAGTTTTTATTTCCACTTTGAATGTGGCGTGTGGTTCTGTTCAAACGATGCGGTTATTGATATGCGTGACCATTTTTTGAAAACGCAGGAAATATCAGAGGAAATAACCCTGGAAGCTTGGAAAAAACGACCGTTATATCGTAAGTTCGGGCAGGCACTGCTCAATGTATTTGCGCCGTTTATGTGATATTTATTCTATATTTTTGCATATTTTCGGCAAAAGACCCTATATTTATGTTGAAAATACCTATTGAATAGTGAACACGATTTGCGTAAAATAGTATATGTTAAAGAAGTTTTTACATTTTCAAAACTTCGGGTTCATAAACTCAGAATATAATTCATAATGTGTCGGTCGTGCATTCGCTTCGACTGCGATTGGCTTCTAAGGAGGACTAAAATGGATGAGAATAAAATCGGTGTAAATAACGAACCGCAGGTAAAAAGCGAGTATGTTTACACCCCTAACACTTCTTATGGAAGTGCGAACAACTCAACACCCAGGCCGCCTAAAAGGAACGGTTCGGGCTCTGTTGCGATACTTATATGCATAATTTTGTCAACCCTTATCAGCACGGGTGTTGCTTTGAGTATTGCGTTCAATGTTATAAAAAGTAACAATGGCGCTGCAACCGGCTCTAATACTTCCGATACTACATCGCAGATGTCGGGCGGTCAGCCGTCTACCAACTCAACAATAATAAATGTTGAAGGCTCGGTCGAATCGTTGGTTGAGGCTGTTTATGAGAAGGCGAGCGACAGCGTTGTCGGCATTCGTGCGACTACATCTATTCAAGGCTTTTTAGGGAGCGAAGACTATTCGTCCGACGGCTCGGGAGTTATCTATACTGCTGATGGTTATATTATTACCAACTATCACGTTATAGAAAGTGTCGCAACTGCCGGAAGTTCCAAGGCCATTATTGAGGTCTACCTTAATACTGACCCTGAAACACCTATTGCGGCAAAAATCGTCGGTTATAACAAATCGGCCGACTTGGCTGTTGTTAAAATCGAAAAGCAAGGACTTACACCGGTTGAAGTTGCTGATTCTGACACTGTGAGGGTTGGTCAGTATGCGGTTGCTATCGGTTGTCCCGGCGGTATTGAATTTATGGGCTCGGTCTCTTACGGCATTATCAGTGGTCTTAACCGCACAATTACTATCGATTCTATCGGAGAAATGGAACTTATCCAGACCGATGCTGCTATAAATCCGGGCAACTCGGGTGGTGCTTTGCTTAATTCCGAAGGAAAACTTATCGGCATCAACTCTTCAAAACTTGTTGATACAAGTTTCGAAGGAATGGGCTTTGCCATACCTTCAAATACAGTGATGGATGTTGTAGATACAATAATGGATAATAAGGACAAGCCATCACCATATATCGGCATTGAGGTCTACGTCTATTCGGGCGATTACCTTGAATACTACGGTCTGCCCAGAGGCGCTGCTGTCAAGAGCGTTGTAATGAACGGCCCTGCTGATTTGGCGGGTATTAAGTCGGGTGATATCATCACCTCGTTTGACGGGGTTCAGATTGATGAGTATACCGACTTTATCGCGGCACTTGAACAGTGCACACCTGATTCGAGAGTGACCGTTAAGGGCTATCGTAACGGCAGGTCCTACACCACAACCGTAATAATAGGATCTAATAACGGAAATTAAGGGAATTCGGGTCGGTCAGTGTCAAAACGGCACAGCCGACCCTTTCGTACTTTTCGGGTAAAGAGGGATAGTATGTTTACAAGGTTACACAGTGCGGGCATTTTCGGCATAGACGCCTATATGGTCGAGGTTGAAGCCGATATTACGGGCGGAATGGCGTCGTTTGATATTGTTGGTCTGCCCGATACGGCAGTAAAGGAATCGCGCGACCGGGTCAGAAGCGCGCTTAAAAACAGCGGATTCAAGTTCCCCGGCACTAAAATCACCGTAAATCTTGCACCTGCTGATGTTAAAAAGGCGGGCTCTATTTATGACCTTCCCAGCCTTTTAGCAATACTTAATGCAACGGGGCAAATATTCCCCAAAATTGACCTTGATGAGTGTGCTTTTATAGGCGAGTTATCTTTGGACGGAAGGCTTCGCGGAATAAACGGCATTCTTTCAATGGCAATAGAGGCAAAAGAACACGGTATTAAAAGATTTTTCGTTCCTGAGCAGAATGCGTACGAGGCATCGGTAGTCGAGGGTATCGAAATTTATCCTGTCGACAGCGTTCGAAGGTTGGTTTCGTTTTTACAGTGTGAGACGGTCATTTTACCGACAGCAAGCCCCGACATAAAAGCTCTGAAAACCGAATCGTACGCTCCTGATTTTATCGATGTCAAGGGACAAGCTGCTGCCAAAAAGGCGTTAGAAATTGCTGCGGCAGGCGGTCATAATGTTTTGTTGATAGGCCCTCCCGGATCGGGAAAAAGTATGCTGGCAAAAAGGATGCCGTCTATTTTGCCGTCGATGAGCTTTGAAGAGTCGATTGAAACCACAAAAATACATTCGGTTGCAGGAACGCTGCCCGAAGATACACCGCTTATAACTGTAAGACCCTTCCGTTCACCGCATCACACGGTTTCGGCGGCAGGTCTTTCGGGCGGAGGAGTAGTCCCAAAACCCGGCGAAATTTCTCTGGCGCACAACGGCGTGTTGTTTTTGGATGAGATCCCTGAGTTTTCCCGTCAGGCAATGGAGGTGCTGCGCGCTCCCATTGAGGACGGAAAGGTGACGATTTCAAGGGCGAACGGTCGACTTACATATCCGTGTGAATTTTCGCTTGTCGCTGCGATGAATCCTTGTCCCTGCGGATTTTTCGGACACCCTAAAAAGAAGTGTATTTGCTCGGAATTGGCAGTCAAGAAATATCTCGGAAAGATATCGGGACCCATGCTCGACAGACTTGATATCCACGTTGAAGTTCCTGCGGTAGAGTACGAGGAATTGACCGCAAAAACGCAAGGCGAATCGTCGGCAGTTATAAGAGAAAGGGTCGAAAAAGCAAGACTTAAACAGCAGGAAAGATATAAAGGAACGGGAATCACCTGCAACGCAAGACTGACCGCCGCGTTGATACAGAAATACTGCACACTGACCGAAGCTGCAGAAAAGGTGCTCAAAAGTGCGTTCCAGAGGCTCGGAATGTCGGCAAGGTCGTATGACCGAGTGCTTAAAATCGCAAGAACCATTGCCGATTTGGATTCGGCAGAGGTGATTGATGTCAACCATATAACGCAGGCAATTCGCTTCCGCAGTTTAGACCGTAAATATTGGGAAGAGTTGTAACGAAATCAGTGCTGTTAAAAAATTTTGACGATTTTAAAAATTTACTATTGATTTTTGATAATCGTTGTGATATTATACTATGGCAGTCGTAAAAACTGCCTATGCGCTGGTAGCTCAGTTGGATAGAGTGACTGGCTACGAACCAGTAGGTCAGGGGTTCGAGTCCCTTCCAGCGCGCCATAAAAACCTCTCTTGTCTGTGGACAAGAGAGGTTTTTGCTTTTTATAGAGTTTAATTGAGGCAGACAACCATCGCCGTTGTTCAAAGTTGCAGAGTGAATTTGACCAATTTGCTGTTTAAATAGTGAACGACTGTGGCAAAGGATGGGTTGGCTTTGTGAGCGGATGTCACATAACGTATCAATAATCAACATAATTATAGGTGGCAAAGTCCAAATTTTATTGAAAGTGACAAACTTTTGAAAACCGTGTCGAATTAGTTTGATTTTTGCATTTGCCGTGATATAATTACAGTAAAGAAATGGGTTTTAATAGATTTAAAGTGACAAAAATCACGTTTCTTAGGTAATATATTGTTCTTCAATGTGGGTTTTGGACTGCTAAAACCGTCGCAGACTTTTTAGTCTGCGAAAATTTTTTGAAAAATTTAGCAAACACTTAAAATTTTATCCTAAGCAAAATTCTGTTGTTTAAGGAGAGTATTTGAAATGACGCAGTATGAAATGCGCCAAAAACTTATCGACAGTGCAATTTTTGTTGCATCGTCGGAGGGTTTTCACAAAACTACCACCAAAGCAATTTCTGTTCATTCCGGAATTAACGAAGCATACATATACAGGTTTTTTAACGACAAAGAAGATCTTTATGAAAAGACTTTTGCTCAACTCGATGTCGAAGTCGCAACAAATATAATGAACAGTATGTCGGTTATGAATCTGCAAGGGGTAGACATTTACAATAAGTGCAATATGCTGTTTGCAGCATGTTGGAGGTTTTTGTTGTCCGACCGTCATAAATGTTCGTACTTTATAAAATACTATTATTCGCATTATTATAATACATACCCTAAAGAGCATAGAAAAATTGTATATGCCAACGTGGTAGATTGTTTTGCAACCGCGTTTATAGATGGTACAGATGTATGGTGGCAGTTCAACGCGATACTGGATGTTGTCTTTTCTAACATCGTTAAAATTCTTCGCGATGAAATACCTAACAATGAGGAAACCGCAAAAAAGGTGTTTGACCTTGTGTATAGCGTTACAAAGCCGCATCTCACTTGGCATAATGAAGAGGAATCGTTGCAACAAGCAAAAAATTAAAATATTTGCGTATAATCTTAATAATGGGACGCAAAACTTTGACCCCCCACTGTTCTGACAGTGACATTTTTGGAGTTGATAAAAATGGCAAAAACAAAATTGGAATTTGAGGAGTGCATACTTTGTCGCGCACAGACCGACGTGCCAAAAGAAATGGCGGTTGATGAGCGCAAAAATTATATGCATGGCGTAGGGCAGATGTGTTCAAAATGCTTTGCCCAAATGCAAAAGGAAATGGCACAGAGTGGTCAGGTAACCGAATCGGAGATCAACACCATTATGCGTCTTTGCCTTGACAAAGACGATGACGGTTATCAGAAACCGGCAGCTTTAATCAGAGAATAACCTTTTCAATCTTTCTTTTTGGAGTAGCTCCAAACAGCCCGCGAAAGCGGGTATGAAGCACCGTGCAGGCAACAGCTTGCGCGGTGCTTTCATATTTATCCGACCGAAATATACAAAAATTCAAAAAAATTTACAAAACATCTTTATTATTGATAAAAAATAGTGTAAAATAGATATGTGAAAGTGTATATTCTAAAATTTGTCGAAAATCGACGAGTTTTCGGGAGGAATAAGAGATGAACAATAATAAGATAAGAATCACCGTAGGCGGAATTGATTACATAATTTCGTCAAGCGATGATGAGACCTATGTTCGCAGAGTGGGTGAAGAGGTCAACGCAAAGTTGGATTCGTTAGCCCGCAGCAACCCTTATCTTTCTACAACTATGGCTGCGGTTATGGCAGCGCTTGATTATTGCGATAGTGCAAAGAAGGCAAACGAGCGTTGTGAGCAGGCAAAAACCGAACTTAAAAGTGTGTCGGAAGAATTGGCTTGCGCACGTCTTGAAATAGATGGTGCCCGTCGCGAGATCGAGCGTTTAAATCGTGAAAACAAGCAACTCCGTATCGGAAAGAGCGCTTTATGATTGAAGTTTTAGCTCCGGCAGGAAGTCCCGAATCGGTTGTGGCGGCAGTACGTGCCGGTGCCGATGCGGTGTATTTCGGCGCACCGTCGTTTAACGCGCGCAGAAACGCAAAGAACTTCACCGAAGAGGATATGGCCTCGGTTTGTGAGTATTGCCGCGTGCGTGGGATTAAGACCTACCTTACATTAAACACTCTTGTTAATGACCGTGAAAGAATCGACGCCTTGCAAGCGGCATATACTGCCGTAGAAAAGGGCGTCGATGCCCTTATTGTGCAGGACATCGGTCTGGCGGCACTGTTGCGCAAAAACTTACCCGAAGTGCCGTTGCACGCGTCAACTCAACTTTCGGTACATTCTGCCGAAGGGCTTTATGCACTCAAAGAAATGGGATTCAAAAGGGTAGTGCCTGCCAGAGAAATGGATAGAGAGTCGTTGAAAAGACTTTGTTTGACCGCCAAAGAATTAGGGATAGAAGTCGAAGTCTTTATCCACGGCGCGTTGTGTATGTGCCTTTCGGGGCAGTGTTATTTAAGCTCTGTGCTGGGTGGAAGAAGCGGTAATAGAGGTCTTTGTGCTCAGCCCTGCCGTCTGCCTTTTGAGGTGAAGAACGGCACCGGCCACGATTTGAGTTTAAAGGATATGAGCTATATAAACCATATTGGCGAGTTGGCTGATATGGGTGTTTGCTCATTTAAAATTGAGGGCAGAATGAAACGACCCGAGTATGTGGCTGCGGCAACCGCTGCTGCACGTGCGGTGAGTGATGGCGAAAAAGTGCCCGACGATGTTGTCTTGGCTTTGTCGGGTGTGTTTTCAAGAAGCGGTCATACCGACGGTTATTTTACCGCTAAAACGGGACGTGAAATGTTCGGCATACGTACCGAAAATGATGAGAATTTGTCCAAAGCGGTGTTGACTTCAACTCATAATCTCTACCGACTTGAAAGACAAAGAGTGGCAATAAACGGTGAACTCACGGTAATAGAGGGTCAGCCTATAAGCCTTACTGTGACCGACGGAAAACACACGGCAACGGAGCAGGGTGCGATACCTCAAAAGGCAATTAACGTTGCCGCTACCGAGGAGTCGTTAAAGCAAAAGGTCGAAAAGCTGGGTGGTACGTGTTACTATTTTGAAAAACTTAATGTAAACCTCGGTCAAGGCCTTGCCGTAGCAGGCAAAGAGTTGGGAATTTTGAGGCAAAACGCCATCAAAAAATTAGATTCTTTGAGAGGCGACAACTCGGTTGATATAGGCGAGTTTCGGACAGAAGGATTAGTTTTAAGCAACCGTCAAAATTGCTCAAAACCTTTAAAGATTGTGGCTCAATTCAGGTCGGCAGAGCAGATTCCTGAGGATATTTCCGGCATTTCGGCGGTGATTCTGCCTGCGGAAACCGATTTTTCGAAGGTGCAAGTGGGGTTGCCCTTGATTGCCGATGTTCCGAGAGGTGTTATGCACAACGGCAGTAAAGTTATTGAGCAGTTGAAGTCGGCAAAGAAAAACGGTGTAAAAGCGGCGATGGTCAATAACGTTGCGGCATTTTATTTTGCAAAAGAGGCAGGACTTTCAGCAATAGCAGGCTTTGGAATGAATATTTTTAATTCCAACAGTGTCGATGAGGCAGCCCGTCTTGGTGCGGTGGCATCAGTCTTGTCATTTGAATCGGCTATGAAGGATGCCGTAAATATGGGTGGTCAAATTCCAAAGGGAATAATATCTTACGGACGGTTGCCGTTGATGATATTCAAGAATTGTCCCGGCAAAAACGGAGACGGCTGCAAAACCTGCGGTGGCATGTGCACATTGACCGACCGCCTTGGAGTTGAATTCCCCGTTATGTGCCGAAACGAGTTTTCGGAAATGTTTAATTCCAGACCTCTGTGGCTTTTGGATCGTCAGAACGAAATGAACGGCTTGGACTTTCAGGTCTTGATGTTTACCGACGAAGCAAAGGAGCAGGCAGGGGAAATTATAAAATCTGCGGTTAAAGGCGACAAGCCACGAGCAGAATATACAAGAGGACTTTATTATCGAGAGGTAATGTAAATGGCGGAGTTTTTTAAGTTCGCGTTGGGGTGGCTGCTGTTTATGGGAATTGTTGCGGCAATAGCTTTGGTGACCCCAAAAATAGCGCCAAAGATTGAAAAAATCGCAAAGTCAATGAAGTGCAAAAAGGGAATAGCAAACCCGTACGATATAGGCGATGAACCGACACAAATAACGGCATCTGATACAGCGCAAGATTTTTCGTGTGAGGAGGAAAATCATGAGTAAGATTTCATCGGCTGTAAAGCTTTTTACAGTGTTCTTTAAAATCGGACTTTTTACTTTTGGCGGCGGATATGCCATGATTCCGCTTATTCAACGTGAGGTTGTGGAAAAACGTAAGTGGGTAACCGATGACGACATTCTTGAAATTATCGCCATTGCCGAAAGTACACCGGGACCTATTGCCATTAACTCGGCAACCTTTATAGGTTTCAAGGTCTGCGGCTTTTGGGGTTCGTTTTTTGCGACGCTTGGCGTAGTGCTTCCGTCGTTCTTAATAATTTTGGCAATCTCTAACGTTCTTAAAGAATTTTCCGATTTAAAACCCGTGCAGTATGCTTTTAACGGCATCCGCGCAGGCGTTCTGGCGCTGATAATCAAGTCACTTTATACTATGTATAAAAAGGTGAAAAAGAATGCTTTTGCCTACATTCTGATGGGGTTGAGCTTCGTTTTGACGGCGTTTTTGGATATAAATGTTCTTGTGGTTATTATTGCATGCGGTGTTGCAGGTATTATTTACAGCTTTATCGCCGGTCGTAGATTGGAGGGTAAGGAAAAGAAATGATGATATTTTTAGAACTCTTCATTACCTTCTTTAAAATAGGACTCTTCACATTCGGTGGCGGTTATGCGATGCTGCCGCTTATTCAGGAAGAGGTGTTGGCACACGGTTGGGTGACCGAAACCGAAGTGGTCAACTTTATTGCGGTTGCCGAAAGCACACCGGGACCGTTTGCCATAAATATGTCAACCTATGTAGGTTCTGTAATGGGTGGCGGAGTACTTGGCATTTTCGGCAGTGTACTGGGTGCCTTTTGTGCAACTCTCGGTGTGGTACTTCCGTCGTTTGCCATAATTTTAATAATTGCACATTGCTATGAGGCGTTTAAGAAAAACAGTATTGTAAAGGGAACTATGTCGGGTCTCAAACCGGCGGTCATCGGCCTTATCGGTGCGGCGGTTTTGTCGGTCGGCAAATCAGCACTTTTTGCGGTAGATGCATTGGGAAAAACGGTTTACGACTTCACAAGTTATTCTTTTATTTGCGCTGTTTGTATTTTTGCAGTAATGGTGTTCCTTGCGTTTAAAAAAGTTCATCCGATACTGTTGATTGTCCTTTCCGCAGCAGCGGGAATAGCATTAGGATATGTGGGCGAGGCGATTTAATGCTCCAAAAAGCTTTTGAAATCGTAAAGTTTTACAACAAATAATTATAATTCAGCAGTTTTTAAAAAAACTCTTGACAAAATAAAAACTGTCAATTATAATAGCATAGTCGCGAGAGCGATTTATGTGGCGGTATAGCTCAGTTGGCTAGAGCACTCGGTTCATACCCGATTTGTCGTTGGTTCAAGTCCAATTACCGCTACCAATGGCCTGCACTAATAAGTGTGGGTTTGTATGGCCCGGTGGTCAAGCGGTTAAGACACCGCCCTTTCACGGCGGTAACACGAGTTCGATTCTCGTCCGGGTCACCAAAAATAACACTCACCAGAATGGTGGGTGTTATTTTTTTGCCAAAAGGCAAGACGAGAATCGAACAGAGCAATCCGCAGGATAGAAACAGTCCGGTGGACTATTCTGTTTGTGTTTGTAAAAAAAAGAAAAATATCGAAAAAAACAGTACCAAAATTGCAAGCTGTGTGGTATAATTAGTGTGTATAATTGTGCGAATTGTGTTTGCATTAAATAAAGACGGAGTAATATACTTTTTTTAAATTTAAGTTTACGTAAAAGGAGTGAATGCTATGAAGAAAATGTCGGTCGTTTTACTTTTAGTTGCCTGCCTTCTTATGTCGGCGTGCAGTGGTTTTGGCGGCGATATTTATGACAGCATTTCTCCGCCAAAACCCTCTGGTGAGCTTTATGATGTCCAGAAAGCTTTGGAAATGTATATTGAGGGCGATTGGCAGTTTGCATATCCCTCATCGGGAGAATATCGTTCCGCTGTTGTAACTGAGGATATAACGGGTGACGGCATCTTTGAAGCGTTCGCGTTTTACAGCACAAAGACCGATGATACAACAACAATTATGCATATAAACTATATCACTAAGCAGAATGATGAATGGAAATCGGTTGCGGATATTCAAGTTGCTGCCTCGGGTGTTGAGTCGGTCGAGTTTGCCAAACTTGACAATTCCGATACGCCCAAGCTTATCGTGAATTGGAGCAAGTATTCATCGCTGGATAAATTGTTGTCGGTATATTCGATTGATACAGGTGTCTTGACCGAAATTGCCTCGGCAACCTATTCTGCCTATGTTGCACACGATTTTGACTTGAACGGAATCAACGAGATAATCGCCATTTATAAGGACAACGAAAAGCAACAGGCAACGGCAACCTTGATGGCGGTTGATAATAAAGGATTTTCTGTGAAAAGCAGTTGCTCGCTCGACCCGTTTGTAACTGCGTATCATACACCTCAAATTTCAAAACTGACCGACGGCACTGTGGCGTTGTTCGTCGATGCCGATAAATCCACAGGAACTGTCACGGAAGTTTTGTATATTGATAAGGGCAAATTGCACAGTCTTTTTACCAATGGGCACTCTAACGAAAATCGTGATAGTTTGAGAGCGTCGCAAGCTGTTTCTATGGATGTAGACGGTGACGGTTCGCTCGACATTCCGTTGCTATCACCATTGCCTGCCGTAGAAGGCACGGTTGAAAGTGACATTGTTTATATGACCACTTGGGTCAGTGTGGGGAAAAGCGGAATGACTCCTATTTGCAATTCGCTTATAAATTATAGTGACTGCTATAAGTTTACAGTTCCTGATAATTGGATTTCCAACTTTACCGTTACAAGAGATATAGCAAACAAAGAACGGATAATGTACCGCTGGGATTCGGAAATAAGCAATACGGGCGAGGAAATTATGCGAATAAAGGCAGTGCCAGTTTCTAAATGGAACGGTGACGAAACTGACTATCGCGAAATTGACAGAAGCGCACAGTACGTCTTTGCGGCAAAGCTTTCCAACAGTGCATTGACGCCGCAATGGGAAACGGTCGTTGAAAATTTCAACGTTATAAACGACACTGTTAAATAACGTTTTTCGAGGTGAAACATTATGAAAAGAGTTCTTATAGTCGAGGACGAACAAACCATACGTGAGTTTGAGGTCATAAACCTGCGCCGCGGCGGATACCAGACTGTCGAAGCCGGCTCGGGTGAAGAGGCGTTGGCAATATACGATAATGATAAAATCGGTTTTGATATTGCACTGCTTGATATTACGATGCCCGGTATGGACGGTTTTGCTCTTTGTAAGGAATTGAGAAAACGTTCGCCTGAACTGGGAATTATTATGCTTACGGCTCGCACGCAGGAAATGGACAAGGTAAGCGGTCTGATGTTGGGTGCAGATGATTATATCACCAAGCCGTTCAGCCCTACCGAGCTTACCGCCCGCGTTGATTCGCTTTACCGCAGAATTGAGGTTCACCACTCGGCAAAGCGCAGTGCTTCGGAAGAGATAACCCATGGAGAGTTTACGCTCAATATGCGCCGTCGCACACTTTCCAAGAATGACCATAACATTGAACTTACTCAGGTTGAGTTCCAGATTATTGAATACTTGTTCACCAACCCCGATACGCCGTTGGACAGAAATGATATTCTTACTCGCGTTTGGGGCGAATCGTATTTCGGCGAAGAAAAAATCGTCGACGTTAATATCCGTCGACTCAGAATGAAGATAGAGGATGAACCCTCGAACCCGAAACACCTCGTTACCGTTTGGGGTATGGGTTATAAGTGGTGTACTGAGCAATAACTTTAATTGAAAAACAAAAAAAGGAGGTGAAGTCGGTGGATGCGAATCTTAAACTGCACAGTGTGACAAGGCGTTGGTTGTTAACAGTGCTGCCCACGGTTATACTTATTATCGTCGTTTGTGAGGCAATAGTTGGAATTTCGGTTTTCAATTATTACCACGATCTCGTTACAAATCATGTGCACCGTTATGTTCAGGATATCAACAAGCTTTCCGCGGTTGATAAGGACGGTTTTTCGGAAGCGGCAAGAAACTATGCGCAGAACTTCCAATATCGTGATAAAGTCGAGGTTCAAATTTTTGACTCGAATGACAAGATGATCGTCACCACAAACGGCTTCACATCCCAGGGAATAGCCAAGGAAGCGACCGATTACAAGGAGGCCAAGGAAAAGGGTTCCGAGGCTTCGTGGATGGGCAAAAATGCCAATGGAGAGGACGTTTTGGCGATAACTGCACTTCTGCCCGATATAGGAAGCGGAAGTAACGGCGCTTACAGAATCCTTGTTTCTATGGAGTCGGTGCTCAACAGTTGCTATCTTATAATTTCCGTTGCGATTGCGATAGGTGTGCTTGTTCTGGCAATTCTTTTCTTCTCGGGACTGTTTTTCATAAGCTCCGTTCTGCACCCTGTAAGAGATGTAACTGCCGCGGCAAGAAGAATTGCAGCCGGCGATATGAAATCGAAATTAGAGGTCAAGCACAATGACGAAATAGGTGAGTTGTGCGATACCATAAATTATATGGCGACCGAGCTTGACAAGGCCGAAAAGATGAAGAATGACTTTATTTCGTCGGTTTCGCATGAGCTTCGCACACCGTTGACCGCCATTAAGGGTTGGGGCGAAACGGTAAATATGTCTATCGGCGAGGACGATGAGATAGTCCGTCGAGGCGTTGACGTTATTCTCGGCGAAGCCAATCGCTTGTCAGGACTTGTTGAGGAATTGCTGGACTTTTCAAGATTGGAGTCGGGCAAAATGTCCTTTACAATGTCGCTTTGCGACCCTCTTTATATAGTCGGCAGTGTTGTAGAAATGTATAAGGAGATAGCCAAGCAGAACAAGTTGACGTTGGAGTTCATAAGACCTGAGGTTACCGAGCAGATTATGGCTGACCGTGACCGTATCAAGCAGGTTTTTATCAACACCATTGACAATGCTGTAAAATACACCGATGCAGGCGGCAACGTCACGGTGTCGGTCGCAAATGAAGAGGCTTGTGTCCGCGTAACCATCAGCGATACGGGTTGCGGAATTGCAAACAAAGACCTTGATCATGTCAAGGAAAAATTCTACAAGGCAAACAACAATGTCAGAGGCAGTGGTATTGGTCTTGCGGTTGCTGATGAGATCGTACGTCACCATAACGGGCTTCTGTTTTTGGAAAGTATTGAGGGCGAAGGCACGACCGTAACCATCGCAATTCCGACGGTCAAGGTTGAAGAAACCGCAGAAACAGCGGTGATGTTCCCGCCCCAACAGAAAGGGAATTTATGAGCAAGAAAACATCAATCGGCGGGCAGGCTCTTATAGAAGGCATTATGATGAAAGGCCCGTACAAAACCGCTATGGCGGTTCGCAAAAAAGACGGCTCTATTGATTTGAGAGATGTGCCGGAAAAGCATTTGAGGGACAAATGCCGTGTCTTCGGCTGGCCGCTTATAAGAGGTATGGTCAACCTTGTTGAGTCAATGATAATCGGATATAAAACCTTGATGTTGTCGGCAGATATTTCGGGATTTACGGATATAGAGGACGAGACCGCCGAAACCGCCCCTGAGACAACTGATGCCGAACAAAAAAACGAGCAGGAAGAGAAAAAGGAGAGCATACTGACGGGCGCCATTATGGTCGTCGGCTCGGTGTTGGGCGTTTTGCTTGCGGTAGTTCTCTTTATGTATCTTCCGTCGCTCGTATTCAAGGGCGTCGAGTGGCTTGCGGGAAGGGAACTTCGTGCATTCAAAGGCTTGATAGAGGGCGTTATAAAAATTGTGATTTTCGTTGCGTACATCGCAGTGGTATCTTTTGAAAAGGACATAAAAAGGGTGTTTATGTATCACGGTGCCGAGCATAAGACGATTTTTTGCTACGAAGCAGGCGAAGAACTTAACATCGAGAACGTTAAGAAATTCAAGCGATTCCACCCTCGTTGCGGAACATCGTTTATGTTCCTTATGATAATTGTAGGAATTCTTGTGGGAACAGTTTTGGCTTTGATACTGCCCGATTTTATTGTTAGCAAAAACTGGCTTTGGGTACCTATTAAGATTCTTACTGTGCCTATCGTTTGCGGAATAGGGTATGAGATCATAAAAATCTGCGGAAAGCACGATAATGTGTTGACCAGAGTTATTGCAGCACCGGGACTTTGGGTGCAGCGCCTTACTACAAAGGAACCCGACGACAAAATGATAGAAATTGCAATTACTGCATTATCTGATGTTATTCCCGAAGATGGGGCGGACTGCATAAAATGACCGATTTTGATTTACAAAGGCAAATAGCCCAACGGTTAAAAGAAAACGGTTTTGAGTCGGCTGACTTTGAAGCAAGACAGATTGTTCAGTCGGCGATGTCTGTGCCAGAGGCAGAACAAATGCTGAAAGAACGACTGAATCACCACCCTTTGCAATATATTTTAGGTGAGTGGGAGTTCTTTGGTCTTACCTTTAAGGTGGGCGAAGGGGTGCTTATCCCAAGACCTGATACCGAAACGGTGGTTGAGACCGCAATAAAACTGTTGGGTGACGGCAGGGCCAAAAAAATCCTCGATGTTTGTGCGGGGTCCGGTTGTATCGGCATCACTTTGGCAAAAAAGTGTGGTGCCGATGTAACGCTTTTGGAAAAAAGTCCCGACGCGTTAAGATATTTGAGAGAAAACGCAGAATTAAACCGCGTTGATGTGACTGTTTTGGAAAGAGATGTTCTGCAAAGTACGGATTTTGGGACCAAGATGCCGTTAGACTTAATAGTGAGCAATCCTCCGTACATCAGAAGCGATGTGGTGAAAGAGTTGGAAAAAGAGGTTCAGTTCGAACCCAAAATGGCTCTCGACGGGGGTGAGGACGGGCTCAAGTTTTACCGTGAGATCACAAAAAAAGCAAAGAAGAGTTTGAAAGATGGCGGACATCTCGTGTTCGAAATCGGTTTTGACCAAAAGGACGAGGTTTTAGCGATTCTTCAAAACGAAGGTTTTCATAATTTGGATTGCATTAAGGACTATGGCGGCAACTACCGCGTAGTTTTAGGAAAATATAAATAAATTTAAGATAGGATGGTACCAACAATGGCAGACGAAAGATCAAAAGCACTTGCCACAGCGCTTGAACAAATCGAAAAGCAGTACGGAAAAGGCACTATTATGAAGCTTGGCGAAAACGCACATATGAACGTTGATAGTGTTTCGACAGGTTCAATAGGTCTTGATGCCGCACTTGGAATCGGCGGCTTGCCCAAGGGCAGAATCGTAGAAATCTACGGCCCTGAGTCTTCGGGTAAAACCACCATTGCTTTGCACGTTATCGCTGAGGCACAAAAGCAGGGCGGAGAGGTTGCGTTTATTGACGTTGAGCACGCACTTGACCCTGTTTATGCCGCAAATTTGGGCGTTGATATTGATTCAATGCTCGTTTCCCAGCCTGACACGGGTGAGCAGGCACTCGATATTACCGAGGCACTTGTCCGTTCCGGTGCTATCGATGTTGTAGTTCTTGACTCGGTTGCAGCGCTTGTTCCGAGAGCTGAAATTGAGGGTGATATGGGCGACTCACATATGGGTCTGCACGCAAGATTGATGTCGCAGGCTTTGCGCAAACTTGCCGGTGCAATTTCAAAATCTAACTGTATTGCGATTTTCATCAACCAGTTGCGTGACAAGGTTGGTGTAATGTATGGTAGCAGCGAAACCACAACCGGTGGTCGTGCACTTAAGTATTATGCTTCTGTTCGCTTGGATATCAGACGAATTGAGGCTATCAAAGTTGGCGGCGAAATCGTCGGTAACCGCACAAGAGCTAAGGTAGTTAAGAACAAGGTTGCTCCTCCGTTCAGAGATGCTGAATTTGACATTATGTACGGCAAGGGTATC
>JAZRMK010000051.1:0-19685 GCA_045647525.1 Acutalibacteraceae bacterium | reverse complement strand
TTTGGTTATTTTTCAAAAGGTCTTGTTTGTTGTGCCTATTTTTAATTGCCATTGAGCAACTAATGAAAATAAACTATTTATTTATATTATTTAATACAACATAATAACCATTATGTGATGCCGATGTTTTTTAACATCGGTTTTTTAGCCCACAAGACGTAACATAATAACCATTATGTTGCCTACTAACGTTATTCATTAAGCACGTACATGTTCCTTAACAGAGTGAGTTTTGTACCCACATAATACGTAAAATAGACCCCGCGCCTGAGCCTGAGAGCCTGTGCCACTTAATCGTTGCATACGATTATGGTACAGGCTTTTCTTTTTTTGAAGATTCTTGGACGCAAGTGAACGCAAGTATGAGGTGATACCATTTGCAAAACACATTAAACAACAAACAAATAGACAACGATATAAAAACAGAACGGAAACGATACCTGTGTCCCTTATGCAGCAAGCATACAGTACTATGGTTACTTCCGGACACAGAGATTAAAAATCTGCCGATTAAATGTAAACGATGTGGAAAAGAAAGCATTGTAAACGTCAAACCAATAACAAAACTTTAAAAATGATTCATAAGATGAACACATTTAACATAAATTTATAAATAATTCCGACCCTCGTAAAAAACTATGTGTAAACAAAGCACAAACGTTCAACGTTTGTAATTTTTTTCAAAATTTGTAGTAAACACTTAAAAGTGGAATATGAAAATGAAACAGGATGATTTACACCAGGCATCGATTGATGGCGCTATCCATATCATTGCTCAAAATAAACTTGGCAAAGCCACAACAAAAGCAAAAAGGAACGCAACAAGTATTAACGAGGTGTATATATACCGTTTATTTGAAAACAAAGGTGAGATTTTAATATACGTACGGTACTATTATTCACCGTGCTTATGGAGTGAAAGTTGAAAATATGAATCCCAAACTTAAAAAGATATTAAAAATCATGTCCAATACGCTGGTGGTATTAGTTGTGTTATTGGCAGTTCTGCTCCACGGAACTCGACTTATAGGATTGAGACCCTATTCAGTGTTGTCAGGCTCAATGCAATCAGTTTATCCTACTGGTTCTCTCCTTTATATAAAGGATGTAAATCCCGAAACGTTGAAGGTCGGTGACGTTATCACTTATAAAATGGCAGGCGGTACTTTGTGTACACATAGAATCATAGAGCTTGTGTCTCATAAAGATAATCCCGATATCGTTAGTTTCCGAACAAAAGGTGATAAAAATGATTCTGCGGATGGTGGTCTTGTCGAATACGATGCGGTTGTCGGAAAAGCCGTTTTCTGCATTCCGTTCCTTGGCTATCTTGCTACTTATATGGCAGCACAACCCGGAAAATATATAACCGTTACCGTTGCCATTGTGTTTATCCTTATTGAAATAATGATAAGCCTTGTCCTCAACGATAAGGATAAAAGGAAAACTTAAACAAAGTAAAATCAAATTTAAAATAAAAAGGAAACATTGCTATGAAAAAGTCAAAAATTTTAATCCTGTTTGTTTGTGCGGTGCTAATTGTTGCCGCTTCCGTTCTTGGCACCCTTGCTTATCTGATTAGTCAAGACACTGTGGTGAACACATTTACCATTGGTAAGGTAAATATTGAATTGGATGAAGCAAAAGTCAACACTGACGGCACACTCGTTGTTGGTGCTGACCGCGTAAAAGAAAATTTTTATCATTTAATACCCGGCCAAACTTATTTTAAAGACCCTACGTTAACCGTTAAAGCTAACAGCGAAGCATCCTATGTTCGTATGCTCCTGACAATTAACTGTGCTGATGAGTTTGATGCAATTTACGCACCGAACAAGGCGGACCTTACCACAATTTTTGGCGGTTATGATGCTAGCAATTGGGCTTGTAAAGCTGTAATAAGAGATACTGTGAACAACACAGTTACATATGAGTTCCGCTATAAAGAGATTGTTGCAAAATCTGCAACTGACACCAAGTTAGATGCTCTTTTCGACTTCGTTACAGTTCCCGATGATTTCAATAGCGAGGATATGGCATCTATCGCAGACCTTAAAATTATAGTTGTCGGTCACGCTATTCAAGCAACCGGCTTTGTTGATGAAGATGCAGCTTGGACTGCATTCAATGAGCAGATTAAATAATGACAAAGCTTTCAATCAGACGGTTGAATTCGTGTTTCTTCGCCTGATGAAATAAAAAAATTAAGAAAGGAGGAACACGACAATGAGAGGAAAACATTGTAAAAAAACCTTAAAATTCGGCGGTAAGAAGCTGGCACTGACACTTGTTTTACTTACTCTCGTCCTTTGCACTGTTGTCGGCGGCACTTTGGCTTGGCTTGTTACTGAAACAAAACCGGTTGTCAACACCTTTACCTATGGTGATATTAACATTACTCTTGAAGAGACTGACACAAATAAAGATGGTGATAACGACCCCAACACCAATACCTACCCAATGGTTCCCGGTCATACTATCGCAAAAGATCCAAAAATAACCTTCAAAGCAAACAGTGAAAATGCTTGGTTGTTTGTGAAACTTGAAAAGGTGAACGACTTTGACAAGTTTATGACCTATGAGATCGCAGATGGTTGGACAGCACTACAAGGTGTTGATGGCGTGTATTACAGAGAAGTATCCAAAGCAACACAGGATGCTGAATTCTCTGTAATTAAAGACAATATTGTTACCGTAAAAGGTGAAGTTACCAAGGAAATGCTCAATGCTTTGGATGCAAATGGCGCAAGTAATTATCCGAAACTTATTGTTACCGCTTATGCGGTACAGCGTGATAGCAACATTACCTCTGCAACTGACGCTTGGGCAAAAACTCAGCCCGCCGGTACTAATCCCTGATGTGAACGGATAATCCGTTGCATAATAAAAATTATTCAATTGAAAGGAAAACACTATGAAACTAAAAAATGTTTTACTTACAGGTTTAAGCTTTGTTCTCGTGGCAGCAGTTGCTATTGGCGGAACCTTAGCTTACTTGACCTCTACCGATGAAGATGTTAACGTTATGACGCTCGGTAATGTATCTATCGCACAGCACGAGTATGAGCGTATTCAAAATGCGGATGGTTCTTATCAAATGATAACTTCTGCAAAATACGGTGAAGGTTATAAATTGCAGGAATTTACCCAGGCTAAACCCTTGTATCCTGCAACCGGAACAATTACCGGTTGGGGTGGCATTGTTCCTTTTGACCAGATCGAAGGAGCATCCGGTACTCAGGCTGTTTTCGCAGGCTTGAACAATGTTCAGGATAAGTTCGTCCTTGTTGAAAATACGGGCAAGACCGACGCTTACGTTCGTACTCTGATCGCTCTCGAGTATGGTTCCAATACCAAGGACATCATTGGAATCAGCACCGGTGATTTCTGGAATTGGAACAACATTGGTATCATTGAAGTTGATGGTAACAACTACTATCTCTTAGAGGCAATCTATAATGGTTCGAGCAGCCGTCATATCGGTGGTGTTCTTCCAGCAGGTGAGTACACCTACAACAGTTTGGGTCAAGTTTATCTGAATAATGAAGCTACCAATGAGGATTGCGAAGCTCTTGACGGTAACAACAATGGTGCCTACGACATTCTTGTATTCTCTCAGGCTGTTCAGACCGAAGGCTTTGCTGATGCACAGACCGCACTTGATACCGCCTTTGGTGATATTACTACAACAAGCCATCCTTGGATTGACGGTGCAGACCTACCGACTATTGTAACCACTACAAATGAATTGAAAAATGCTCTTAAAACAAAAGGTGCAACTGTTGTTTTAACTTCTGGTACATATGATATGGACGGAAGCTTCAGCATTGCAGAGGGTGTTACTTTGATTGGCAGCGAGAACTCTGTTATTAAAGGCACACTTACCAGCACAATGAAAAATATTACGGTTAAGAATGTAACTTTCAAGGGCGGCAATGCTCAACGTTGGGCATACGCAAATGGTAATGTTGTATTTGAAAATTGTACATTTGATGCAAACAGCGTTTATGCAATTCATTATGATGGAACAAGCGGTGCAGACATTACTTATAAGAACTGCGATATTATTGGTTGGGTAGCTATTGCCGGCGGTCAGAATAGTCTTACGTTTGACGGTTGTCGCATCTTTGGAAATGGTACCTATGGAGTGATTCGTACTTACAGCGATACAACAATCAAAAACTGTACCTTTGATGTTGACAATGTTAATACAACTGATGTATATCAAGACGGTATCCACGCTGTTGATTGCACAATTACTGTAGAGAATTGTACAAATGTAAACGGCGAAATAGATGCACTATTCAATGTATCGGGAACTGGTAAAATCATTAAGAAATAATTAAACTCTGATGTGTTCACTCACTTAAGTGTTGGATAAGAGTAAATTTTGAAAGGAGGACATACATATAATGTATAAACTTAAAAAGGTACTTTTAATGGGTACCGCTTATGTTTTAGTAGCTGCACTCGCTATCGGTGGTACCCTTGCATATTTGACTTCAAAAGATAGCGACGTTAACGTTATGACAATGGGTAATGTTAAGATCGAGCAAATCGAACAGCAGTATGATGAAAATGGAAATCTTGTAGATTTCGAGCAGGATAAGCCTCTATACCCTTATGTTGGTGAGCTAGGTTGGAAAAACACCGACAAGAATAACGGAGCATATCGTCAGTTTACAATGAATAACGTAGTTGATAAGTATGTTTCGGTGAAAAACATCGGCAAAAATGATGCCTATGTCCGTACATTTATTGCACTCGAAATGGGCGGCTTTACTTATGATGAATTCACTATGGTTGGCATTTCCGTTAACTTAGAGAATGGAAGTGAATTCAAATTTCCCGGTGCTTGGAATATCGCAAGTGATTTCGTTGAGGTAATCGACGGATGTACTTACAATGTTATGGAATTCGTTCACTCTGCACCCTTAAAACCCGGTGAGACTACAGTTCCATCACTTCTTCAGGTTTATCTTAGCAAAGATGCTACAAATGAAGATGTTGAAAAGCTTGATGGTAACGGTAACGGCAAATATGATATTATTGTAATTTCTCAGGCTGTTCAGACCGCAGGTTTTGAAAATGCAAACGCTAAGTATGCACTTGATGCCGCCTTCGGTGCGCCCAACGATAAAAGTGCAGAAACAGGTGTTTCTCTTTGTGCAGAGTGGCTTGGCACTGCCGTTGACAATTATGAGGCAGAACAAGAGGCAAAATTAGTTGACACTTGGGACGGTACTGTAGATACCACTTGGTATAACGATATCGATACAACATTCACAATTACCACAGCAGAGCAGCTTGCAGGTCTGTCAAAATTGGTTGACGAAGGCAATACTTTTGAGGGCAAAATTATAAAACTGGGCAAGCATATTGATCTGTATGTAGATGGCAACGGAGAACCCGTTAGCTTTGATCCTATCGGCTCTTACGCATTTGACAAACCATTCAAAGGCACCTTTGACGGACAGGGCAAAACCATCTCCAATATGTACCAGAGCGGTTGGGCATTGGGTAACGGCCTTTGGGATGGTGACGACTGTGGATTGGGTCTCTTCGGACTTGTAGAAGATGCAACCATAACAGGTTTGAATCTTGATTCATCGAATCTTCCTTCTGAGTGCAACCTTATTGGATTCGTAGCAGGTGCGGCTTATGGTGAGTGTGTATTTGAGGATATTGCAGTAACCAATTCTTATTCCGGCAACCATTCGTACTATAGCGGCGGTATAGTTGGTTGGGCTAGCGGAAAACATAAGTATATAAATTGCGATCTTGACGCTTCTAACTTTATTTCCTCACAGTGGGGCGACTTTAACAATGCTCTTGGCGGTATTATCGGTGGAGCAGGAAAGAGCGGAACCTACTATTTTGAGGATTGTGACGTTGCTTGTGTACTTGATGCTTATAATGATGTAACTTCTGCTTACGAATGGTATTCTTATCGTAACTGCGGTATGCTTATAGGCAACACCGGCAGAACAACAGAGATCGACGGCAGAACGTATGCCGATGCATCAAATGTTACCTGTAAGAACGTTACTGTAACTTACGGTGAATGGGCTAATTACCACTACTGTGAGTTCGGTTCTTCCAACTATCCCTTCTGTAGAGTCGAGGCCGGTAAGAGTACAGGTGCTTATGGTAATGCAAGAGTTGGTGAGTATTACGATGCTAACGGCAACTTGGTAGTAGACGACAGCCATGTTCATAATGATGGCGAGAAGCATAACGAGCTGATAGAGCTTGACCAGCTCTTTGGCGGTCCCAGCGGAGATCGTTACAATACTTACGGTACTAATACTCACGACGGTGTAAAGGTTATTTATAACAACAAATAATCCTGTCTTTTTTATAAAACGCTGTCCTATCTCTCTGAAAGGGGATAGGCGGCAATCAAAGGGTATAAGATGTAGCTCTTGTACCTTTTGATTGCTGATATGTCAAATAAAGATAGACTAAGTGAAAGTGTTTTTCCGTTAAAGCGAGTTAATCCCGTTTGTGAAGTGTTAATTTACTTACAACAGAGGCTCCCTCTGTGGTGAGCGTGGTAATAAAATGTGTCTTGTCTTCGTTTTTTACCTCGCACCGTCCCATCTTTCGTAGATGGGCGGCAATCAAAGGGCACAAATAGAAAATTTGTGCCCTTTGATTGCTGATGATTTTCCTTTCGCAAGGAGGCAATACATTGTTAAAAAACAAGATATTAAGACGATTAGCATTGCTTGTTTCATTTATAATGCTTATGACAGCTACTGTAAATACCACCTTTGGTTTTATTGTGACAAAAACAGATAGTTTAACAAACACTTTTGTTCCGTTTGATAGCGTTATAAGCGATCTTTTGATAAGCAAGAGTGTGGAACACCCCTTTGGGCACGAATATGTAATACCCGATAATATCGCCTTTGATTTTAAGGTGGATTTTGGTTCACTTTATGCCAACACAACCATAAAAACTACAACTGGAAATCTTGTAGCTGATGAAAATGGCTCTATTCAAATTTCTGTGAAGCCCGGCAAGTCCTTCGCTGTTGAAGATATTGACGTAGGAACAAAAGTAACTGTTACGGAAATACAAAAAGATGGCAGTGGCTTTACTGTAAAAGACGGGGCTGCAACAATGGAAGGAATCGTGGCCGAAGACGGTAGTTTAAAATTCGAGTATGTGAACATCTATACTCCCGCAAGTGTACAGCCTGTGAATGTAGCTGTTAGCGGTAAAAAGATTCTTGAAGGACGTGAGTGGCAAAGCGGAGATACTTTCTCTTTCAATTTAGAGCAAAAAACCAACAAAGACACGTGGGTTTCTATCGGAACAAAAACTGTTACGTATAATGCCGAGAACGCCGACTTTAATCGATTTGATTTTAGCAACTTGGTGCAGGCACTCACGTTCGATAATGTGGGTACATACAGTTTTCGTATAACTGAGGTTGTAGGCGATCTTGAAAATGTGGATTACGACAAGAGTGTAAACACATTTGCCATTAAAGTTACGGATGTGGATATGGATGGCAAGTTAGAAGTATCTACCGTAACCGCTGCACAAAATGTAAAAGTAATTGAGGTGGACGGAAAATATAAGGTTGATGTCACATTTAACAACACCTTTGTACCCGTTGCTCCTGATCCAGATGATATAGAGGTCAATATTGGTTTGAATAAGACGGTTAAGAATACCGGTGTTTTGGCCATCAGCCCAGCTGGATTTGAGTTTATTTTGGAAGATACCGTAAGCGGTGAAAAACTAGCTCTTAAATCGGATGAAAACGGCAATGCGGTGTTCTGTCTTCCGTTTACTGCTGCTGACGCAGGAAAGGTGTTTACATACAAATTATCGGAAATCAATGGTGGTATAACCGGTGTTACCTATGACACAAAAGTGTATGATATTTCTATCGCCATCATTTTGAATGATGACAATAAGCTAGTTTCAACAATCACAATGGATGGCAAAACTGTTAATGATGTCATTGCAATGTTTGAAAACACCTATTATGCTGAGCACACTGCCACACCGCCTACCGGAGATAATAACAATATTACTTTCTGGTTCATTATGATGATTATCAGCGGTACAGCCTGTATACTTCTCCTTATTCTCGACAAGAAATATACACGTTTCAAAGCACTAACCCATTGAAGAGCAAGGGATTAAAACGAGAAATAAAATGATTGATAAAGTTTTAAGTTTTTTCAGAAGTTTTGCCACAAATCAACAGACTAAAAAAGAGATAGAAAGCACGGAGAAAGTTCCCGTTACAGAGGAATTTGAGCGTTGTGTGATATGCGGGCAATCAACCTGCATTCCTATTTCAATGCCGGTTGATTGGCGTGAGAATTATGAGGTCGGTTGTGGTCAACTTTGTGCTCAATGTGCAAAGAAACAGCAAAAAGCTTTAGAACGAGAATACAATTTAATTAACGCGCAAACAAAGCTTATTGTAGAGCAGAAAAATAAATGATAGTAAATACATATCATACGAAAAAACAATAGCATAATATTAAAAACACAGTTCTTTTATCAAAAAAGGACTGTGTTTTTATATATTCACTCTAGAAAGTGTATTATATGAGCAAATATTCGTAATTGTCAAAGGTTTGGTGCCGAGAACTACAATCTGAGCTTTTATTTAAAGTAATCACATTTTTGTATAAAAGGCAAGTTCCAGATCATATTTTATTAAAAGAAAAATTATAACTAAAGCAAGGAGATGGACTGCATGATAAATTATGTCACACAGACTCAGGGTGAGAAGATAGGCAATAAAATCGTGTGCATTACTAATTTAACCCCTCAATTTTCTGTTGACGAAAAAAGAGAAGTAAAACTACAAATAGAAGCAATTGATACGGAAATATCCTCTTTGCTCGAAAAAATCTCAGCGGCAAATGATAAAGTAATGCAGTACATAAACAACCGCGTAGCCGAGCTCGACGCCGAGAAGAAAGAAATTAACACTCAGATATTATCGTTAGATAATAACCATAAGAATGATGTAGGAGAAATCAGCGGTTATCTGGAACATTGGTATGACCTTACGGTTAGCGACAAAATCACGGTGGTTGACTGCCTGATAGAGCGCATAACAGCATCAAAAGATAGCATTGAAATTAAGTGGAAAATATAATTGTTTTTTATCGCAAAAGCATTTCACCATTGTTGTTTTGGCGAAGGATTACGACTTCTTACTGACCGACTGAATGAAAAGAATTTCTACGCTATAAACCCGAGTTTCGATTAAATTAAAAGCCGTGAACGTTTTGTTCACGGCTTTTTTAGTTTATTTAGTTCTGACCCAGGTTGCAGGGTGAAATAGGAGTAACAGAGGGAAGATTTCAAGTCGTCCAAGAAGCATTGCGAATGACAACACCGATTTTGAGAACAGCGAGAAGCAGTCGAAGTTTCCGTAAGGACCGACAAGCGAAAATCCGGGACCTACGTTATTAAAACACGTAACGGATGCAGTTAAGTTGGTTTCAAAATCGAGCCCGTTAAAGCTTAATATTAACACAAGAATGAGTATGCAGATAATATAAATAGCTAAATAGTTGGTGACACCTGAAATAGTGTCGTCTTCCAAGGTCTTTCCTTCGAACTTGACGGTACTTACCGACCTCGGATGAAGCAGTTTTCCAAATTCTTTTTTTATGCTTTTAAAGAGAATTATAACTCGTGTAAGTTTAAATCCACCCGCGGTTGAGCCGGCACAACCTCCGATAAATGTTAGTAGGAATAGCAAGGTCTTGGAGAAAGATGGCCATGCATTAAAGTCATCTGTTGCAAAACCGGTAGTTGTTACAATTGACGAAACCTGAAAGGTGGAATGCTTTATTGCCTCTCCTATTGAGCTAAATCTATCATAAATATTGATAGTTATAAGTGTTGCGCATGTCAGCACTATTGTAAGATAAACCCACAATTCTCTACTGAAAATCGCTGCTTTAAACCTCTTTATTAAAATGAGAAAATAAAGGTTAAAATTGATACCGTAAATCAACATAAATGCGGTAGTTACCCATTGAATATATGAGCTATATCCGGCTAATCCGCTTGATTTTATAGTAAATCCGCCAGTACCTGCAGTGCTGAATGACAAAACAGAGCTTTCGTAAAGACTCAAACCGCCAAAGAGCAGCATAATTATCTGAATCAATGTCAGCGCAATGTAAATAATGTAAAGGATCTTTGCGGTTTCCTTGGCTTTCGGTACTAATTTGCCAACGATGGGACCGGGCATTTCGGCACGCATAATATGCAGCGATCGGTCGCTTGACGACGGCGACACCGCCATAACAAAGACGAGAACACCCATACCGCCGATCCAAATGATGAAGCCGCGCCAGAACAACAGACCATGGCTCAATGCTTCAACATTGTTAAGAATCGAAGCTCCGGTGGTTGTAAAACCACTGACGGTCTCAAACACAGCATCTACATAATTGGGGATCTCACCGCTTAAAAAGAAGGGGAGTGCGCCAATGAGCGACATCAATATCCAGCCTGCCGCAACAATTGTGAAACCTTCTTTTGCATACATATCGGTAGTCTTAGGTTTTACCAAAGTCACAAGAGCGTAGCCCAACACCAATGAAATGCCGATTGAAATTATAAATGAATACACACATGATTCTTTGTAGATACAAGAAACCACAGTTGGCAATAGCATTAAAAAGCTTAACGCTATCAAAATCTTACCAATGGTATTTAACACCATTTTTACGTTCATAAACTTATTCTCCGTTTAAACCTAATTACGCTAAAATATCTGACAGATTATTTAACTTAATGCCATTGGCAACAATGATGACCTTATCGTTTTTCATAATACAGTCATCACCTGAAGGAATGATGGTTTGTCTTCCTCGAATGATACCTGCAATAAGTATGTTTTTCTTGATTTTAAGTGTTTTAATAGGTGTGTCAGTTGCTTCAAAGTCGGAACGGACGTTGAATTCCAATGCCTCAGCTTTTCCGTCAACGATTTTATACATTTTTTCAACATTACTGCCTTTGGAATTTTCCAAAGCACGAGCATATCTTGTTAAAATATCCGAAATTATTTTCTTGGGAGAAACGGTACATTCAAGACCTAATTTTTCAGCCATAATTGCAAGTTCCGGACGATTTACCTTAGCAATGATTTTGGGCACAGCTTTGGACATGGCAAAGAAGGAGAAAAGTATGTTTTCCTCATCTGAATCAGTTAGTGATACAAAACAGTCAGTAGAGTTAATGCCTTCTTCAACTAATAGGTCTTGGTTATCACTCGAACCATTGATTACAACTGCCTTAGGTAAATTCTCACTGAACCAAAGACATTTTTCGCGGTCAGCGTCAATGACCTTAACATTATAGTCACTGTTAATAAGCATTTTGGAAAGATAATATGATGTCTGATTTGCACCTAAAATCATAACACTTTTTGCTTGTTTTGTTAAGACTCCGAAGTGTTTTAATAGTTTTTGAATAATGAATGGTGAAGCAGTAAATCTTACTCTGTCACCGCTTTTTAAGATAAAATTACCACCCGGAATGATGACCTCGTCACCACGTTGAACAGCACAAATAAGAAAACTCTCAGTGTGTTTTTTACGAAGTTCAATAAGCGAAATGTTACAAAGAGGGGAGTCGTCTTTAACAGCTATTTCAACCATTTCAAATCTACGGTTTGAAAAAGTTTCGATATTGATTGCACCGGGCAATTTTAAGATGTTAAAAAGTTCGATAGCTGTATGCAGTTCGGGGTTGATCGACGAATCAAGTTCCAGCTCGTTGCGCAGAAAATAAAGACTTTGGTCGTTATATTCAGGGTCTCTGATACGGGCAATAGTATGTGCTGCGCCAAGACGTTTGGCAAGATAGCAACTAAGCATATTGAATTCATCAGAACCGGTAATAGACATAAAAAGGTCGCACGATGCTATATCAGCTTCTTCCAAAGAGTCGCTGTCAGCACCGTTGCCCACAACACCCATTGTGTCATAGGTCGTTGTTACGTCCTCGATGATTTTTGGATCTTTGTCGATTACGGTTATATTGTGACCTTCGGTAACAAGGCTTTGCAGAACAGTTTTGCCGATATTACCGCAACCTGCAATAATAATATTCAATGAAATCACTCCTATTTTGAATATATCAAATTTATTATACTGCATAGTTATAAAATTTTCCACAATTATTTTTACAATTCTAAACTTTTGCAATTTTCGATGAGTGACTTCCGCTTATTGTCGAATTATGCTCTTTGCATAAAAAAATCTTGATTTAAGTGTTCACTTTATTGCTTTTCAACAGAACTGTGTAAACTTTTTTATGCAACATTTAGTTGGCTATTTGTTTGACACTAATACTTTAAAATGGTATAATTCTATAGAATGGAGGATTAGTGTATGAATTTACGAAAACTAGCGTTGTTCCTTGTTGATTCCATGTTTTTAGCAGCTTCATACCTTTTTACATATTTTGTGTCCAGCATCTCTGTGGTTGCGGTTACTGATGATGATATTGCTGAGATTTGGTTTTTTGCTAGAAACTTTATCTTATATTACACCTTTATTTTCGGTGCACGACTTATTGCAAAAGTTTACTCTAATGTTTGGCGATATGCTAATACAAGAGCATATTTAACAGTAGTTGGCGCAGACTTTGTTTCATACTGCGTTGCGACCGTTATCGTGCGTCTTTTCCTGCGTGACTATATGTATATGTCGGTTTGGTGCACAATTCTTAATATTACACTTTTCACTTTGCTCACTTTGGTTTCACGTTTTGTATATCAAAGATATATGAGTATTAAAAATTCTGCGTCCGGTGAGAGTTATCAGATACCGGTTGCTATTGTCGGTGCAGGACAGACCGGTTCGCTGCTTGTTGAGGAATTATTACATAACTCTAATTCTCATTACAAGCCTATGTGCTTTATTGATAAGGATAAATATAAGGTTGGCGGATATATTTCCGGCATTAAGGTTATCAGTGAGGATGACTCTGTTTTCAGACAGTTGAAGGATTTTGCGGTTAAGGAAATTTTTATTGCACTTCCGAAACTTTCTTCAAGTGAGGCTCATGTGCTTTATGATTTCTACTCCAACACTGGCTGCAAAATTAAGCTGTATGACTTTGCAATAAACGGTAATACAGGTAGCGTCACATCACAAAGAAGCCTTCGTGAGCTCAAAATAGAGGATTTGCTGTTCAGAGATTCTTTGCAGATAAATGATAGTGACACCTTTGATTACTACAAGGGTAAGGTGGTACTTGTTACAGGTGGCGGTGGCTCTATCGGAAGTGAAATATGCCGTCAGTTAGCAAGGGCAGACCTTGAACAGTTGATCATTTTTGATATCTATGAAAATAACGCATACGACATTCAGCAGGAATTAAAGCAAAATTATGGTGATAAGCTTAATCTTGCGGTTGAAATAGGCTCGGTTCGTGATGCTTGGCGTCTTGACAATGTTTTTGCGAAGTACAAGCCCGATGTTGTTTTCCACGCAGCTGCTCATAAGCACGTTCCGCTTATGGAAAATTCCTGTTCTGAAGCAATAAAAAACAATGTTTTTGGTACATTCAATACCGTGAATGCTGCTGAAAAGCACGGTGTCAAGAAATTTATTATGATTTCTACCGATAAGGCGGTTAATCCCACCAATGTTATGGGTGCAACCAAACGTCTGTGCGACATGATAGTTCAAAGCCGCAGGGATTCTGCTCCAACAGAGTTTGCAGCGGTTAGATTTGGTCACGTTTTGGGTTCTAACGGTTCTGTTATCCCTCTGTTCAGACGTCAGATCGAAGCAGGCGGTCCAGTGACCATTACCGACCGTAGAATCATTCGCTATTTTATGACCATTCCTGAGGCTTCTCAGTTGGTTATGCAGGCAGGCTCAATGGCTAAGAAGGGAGAACTCTTTATTCTTGATATGGGTAATCCCGTAAAAATCATCGACCTTGCTATCAATATGATAAAACTTGCAGGTTTTGTTCCGTACCGCGATATAAATATTATTGAAACCGGTTTAAGACCGGGTGAAAAGCTCTACGAGGAGTTGCTTATAAAAGGGGACAATCTCGTTCGTACAAAAAATAATCTTATATTTGTTGAGCGAGATGAACCGTTGTCGCGTGAAGTTATTGATGAAAAACTTAATGCATTACATCAGGTCTTGCAGTCCGATAATGAAAGCATTAAATCCACTTTGATGCAGGTTGTTCCGACATTTAAAAGCGCTGAAATTGTTAACAGTTCTGCTGCTGATTCAAAAGAAATGCAGATGGTAAAGTAAACAAATGAATTAAAAATCCCACCGATTATAAAATCGGTGGGATTTTTGTTTTACTTATTTCAGAAGTTAAATCCAAACAAGCTTGCACAAAGGTCAGGCAAGGCGTATGCAATCAATAACATTATAATGCCTGCTGTAATAATGCCTAAGAAAATAAGCGGGAAGGAACGCTTTATTCTGATATCCAAGAGATTTGCTGCTAATGCGCCCATCCATGCTCCCGTGCCAGGTAAAGGAATAGCAACAAACGAGAAAAGACCAATAAATCGTCCTCGGTTTATAAGGCTTCCTTTTTCGCCGGCCTTTTTTTCAAGTTTAGGAATAATTGTTCTGAAACCAGGAACGTTTCTAAGGAACCTGAAAATGTGCTTAATAAACAGAAGAATAAACGGAATAGGTAATATGTTGCCGATGACGCAAATGGGAAATGCTATGTACCATTCAATACCCAAAATTGCCGCGGCAACAAGACCTCCTCTTAGTTCGAGGATAGGCGTTAATGAAATTATAAATATAATAATTTCAGGAGGAATACCTTTTAAAATTTCAATAAAAGATTCTACCATAACATTTACCTCTTAATGTTTTACTAATGTAGTACCGGGGAAGAAGTGGGCGATGATTTGTTCGTGTGTCCAGCCCATTTTTGCATAAGCTTTTGCACCGGCTTGGCTTAAACCGACACCGTGACCGTATCCTTTGCATGTGACAGAAAATGTATCAGTTTTTTCGTCGTAAGAAATGGTGTAAGCTGACGAACGAATTGTGCTAACACCGGTGTTAGCTTTGGTCAAAAGGTTGTTGCGCAGATATGTACCTTTAAATTCTTCGCCGCCGATTTTGATTTTTGTACAGTAAAGATTGTTAGAATCATACTGGGTCGGCACTAACCACTCTGATTTATTCATTCCGCTTACATCAATGTCGCAAACATTCTTAATAACTTTACGCATTGTTTCAGAAGAATATGTCGTAGTTGTAGCAAAATTGCTCAATTTTTCGTCTACCGCACAGTCCACGCTGACAAGGTATGCATAGGGTCCGCCGCCCCATATATCCTGATAATTGGCGGTTTTGCCTGCGGAATAGGCAAAGCAATATGTTTTGGCAACAGTTCCTTTGTAGGTTATAAGCGAGCCTTTGGCTTCATTTGCATATTTTATTGCCTGCTTTGTAGGGTTAGGATCAAGGGCATTTTTACCGCCGTTGTTGTTGAGCAACCAGTTGTATTTGACGATTGCCTGTGCAATAAGCGCTTCGGGAGGATCGATAGTGGGACTCATTTCGTCCTCGATGATCATAGCAACCATAGTTACTGCGTCGGTAGTGTATTTAATGCCGGTTGCACTGTCAGTAATTGTGAAATCAAGGTCCCAAGTGTAAATAGGATCGATCTGAGGTTTATTGTTGTCAGAATTGGACGAAGAGATCTTCGATGATGAAACCTTCGAAGATGATGAGGATACCTTCGAAGAAATAGATGAAGGTTTGGACGATACAGTTGATGAGACCTTCGATGACACGGTCGAAGAGACCTTTGATGAATTGGATGATAAAATTGTTGATGAAACCTTTGACGATGTTGTGCTCGACGACTGAGGATTGGAACTCACAGTAGAGGAAGTTTTGCTCGAAGTGTCGGAATCGTTATCTGGTTTTACTGTGTCGACAGACGGAAGGGTGATTACAGGGGTGTCGGTACCATCGTGGTCATCAGAGTAAATGTTGTTTTCAAATTTAACATCCGCATCGCTGTCATATTGCGGGGTGGATGACAATCCGTCCGGTACAACAGCAGCGCTCTGTTGAAAATCGCTGTAAATATTTACAGAATCAAGCATTGCTACAATAACATGCTTTTCATCACCGTCAACACCAACAAGAATCAACAATACCTCAACGCCGATAAATTCACGTTTAGTATTAAAGAAAGAAAGCTCTTTTAATGTGTCAAGGTATTCAACGTATTTGTTTATATCAGCAAAATCTGTTTTAGTGTAATCGAAACTGTTGGCTTTCGATTCAGTGAACACCGAAACAATACGCCAGTTTTCTTGGTAGCGGTTATCGGCTGTCTGGATAATATAATCTTTAAAATCTTTGGCGTTGGAGGTTATAAAGTTGAATTTTTCAAAAATACCGTCGTCCTTTGCATTGCCAAATATAACAATGTTTTGTTCAGAAGCGGTTGGTAGAGATTTTGAAGTGCTGTAAAGTGAACCGGATGAGTAGGAACGACCGTTAGGCAGTTTTGTAAGATATTTTTTGCCATCAGAGTCGTTTGATACACTTAAAACAGGGTGGTCAACATTAGCTGAATCAAACCTTAACCATGTGAAGAACGCCTGATTTTCTGCCTTTACTGCGCGAAAGGCTTCGCTTGGCTTGTCCTTTAAATTATAGAATTTTGCAGCTAATGAACTGTAATATGATGCATTGTCCGGGATAATATTTTTTTTCTTTAAGATTACGAATGCAATACTCGAAAGTAATACAAGTAAAGACAAAACAATACATATAAGTCTTATTATTTTAGTTTGAGGATATGTGTTGCCTGTCCGTACCGTTTTAATTTTAGTGGTTTCGCATGTCTGGAAGGTTAGCTTTTTGGCTTCGCGCGAAAAACTTGGTGCAATGGGAGCAATAGGTTCTGCAAGAATAGGAGCAGAAACAGGGATTGAAACATTGATATCGTTTGTTGTGTCGATTTCAACTGCATTTAAAGATGCATCTTGCGTTTCGTTGCTAACTGTATTGTTTTCAGTTAAGAATACTTCCTGTTCGTCTAAATTGGCTGTGATTCCTGAATCAACAGTTATACCGAGTTCATCAACATTGTCGGTATTTTCATTTTCAACGGTTGAGTCATTGGTACTTTCCTCGGAATTGACTGAACTTGAAGAAATGTCGGTGAATTCGAGGGGAGCAATAGGAAGTTTTTCCTCTGTAATAGGAGAGTCAACGGCTACGGCAACTTCGCGAATGTCAGTACTTTCGGTCGATGCAACAGGTAAAATGCCCAGACCGTAAATTTTATGGTGTTCGGTTATGTAGCCGACAATGACTTCGTCGATTATTTTACTTCTCAAAGCACGGTCATTATTAAGCGCAAAGATTGCCTGTGGACCGCTTTCAATAAGATAACCGCAGTATTTACCCTTGGTGACCAAAGGAATCGATTCGTCAGGCAGAGTGACGGTGCCCATCTCTAAAATGCCATGGTCGCCATTGTCATGCAGTTCAACGTCGCGACCGATAGATCTTGCAAGGTAGTGGGTGAGTCGGTCCGTACCGTCCAACTCGCCGACAACAATAATTATTTCACTTCGCGATAAAGCTCTTTTGAGGTTGTGTAAAAACTCTTTAATCGAGTTGTTGGTTACCGAGAGTAATCGCAACGGATAATCACCGTGGAGACCGAATTCGAGCGATACATCGGCACTGTTTTTATAATATAAAATTTCCAGTTTAATATCCTTCGACATATCTGTCTCCTTGAAAAAAAGTAGTTTAACCGCTTACTTTGGGGATAGGTTTCTTTTTCTTTTCATACCACGCGCCAGGATAGAGAACATCACTGTTTTCCTTGGCGTTTGAAGTGTTAACAGTGTTATCTTCACCGTCGCGAACAAGTCTTCCCATAATAACAAGACGTGCCTCGTCAAAGTCATAGCAACAAGTAGAAAGAGTTAGTATCTGGTCATACTCATTAACATCTACATCGGTATCAAAAAGGCTACGTTCACGACAATGCTTGATCCAGGTTGTAAACTCTTCGCGCGAATCAAAATTAGCACGGTAGGGGCTGAAACTGTAACCGAATGTGTTGTCAGCCTCGTTGCTTACTACCATAACGGCGAAGATTTTGTATGTTTTTTGCTCATAAAGAGTGTCAAACTGAATGGTAGGACACTTTTTATAGAAACTTAGTTTGCGGTATTCGTCAAGTGTACCGAGCATAGCACCTTCACGCATATTGTGACCGTATACTATCTGATTGTTTGAAAGTTTTAAGGGATGGATCTTGCAACGGTAATCGAGGAACAATGTGCCGTAACGGTTGGGGTTCCTGTTTATATCGTGCGTTGCATAGAAAACATTATCTGACGACTGATATATGGGGTTGTCAATATCAGTGTCGGGAATGCTTAACCAACCGACTATATCGTCATTTTCTGCCTTTAAAGCATCGAATTTAGAAAACTGACCGTCGGCATACTTATGCGTGCTGTCGCGGTTGAGATTATAGATGTTCTGTAACCTCATAATATCGGCCTGAACGCTGTAATATTGAATGTAATAGAAACTTAAATATACAATAGATGCGATAATCGCAACAACAAGGAAAATAGAGACCGATTTTATTGCTATCTGCTTTTTTGAGTCGGTCTTGTGAGGAATGATCATTTTATGTAAAAATGCCATAAACTTATTGCGCTTTTTAGGCTCTTTCTCAACCAAAGGGATGTTACTGTCCTCTGAAACATCATCGAGTGTTTCTGCCAATATTTGTGATTCTGCTGAAACGGCTTTTTCGGCATCGATGCTTTCGATAGCAGCAATAATGTCGTCTGCCGATTCCAAAGATTCAACGGCAGAAATTTCTTCAAAAGAATCAACTCTTTTTTCAACCTCAACTGCTTCTGCTATATTTGCAGCTTCTGCGTTATCTGCTGCTATTTGAGCTTCCTTTTTAGCGTTCATATATTCCATAATTTCGGGGTCAGGGACATATAGATTCTTACTTTTACGGAAAATACTCTTTTTTTGTTTTTTCTCGTTGCTCATAATAACTCCTAACTTTATTCAATAACCATAAACCTTCTGCCTTCAATGGCACGTTCGATAAGACCGTCGATATCAAGAGCCGATTCAGCTTCAATAACTTTTGCGATTTCAGGTCTTGTCTTGGGGTGCTTTGGTGTAAACACAGTGCAACAATCCTCATAAGGCAATATAGAAATATCAAACGCATCTATTTTTTTAGAAATCGCAATAATTTCTTCCTTGTCCATACCAATAAGTGGACGAAGCACCGGCATAGTGCATACTTCGTCAGTTGCCGCAATTGCAGGCAACGTCTGGCTTGCTACCTGACCCAAGCTTTCGCCTGTGACAAGGCCTAAACAGCCATCATTTTCGGACACACGACATGCAATACGCATCATCATACGACGCATTACAAGAGTAAAATAATCTTCCGGACAATGTTTGCCTATTTCTTCTTGAATTTCGGTAAATGGAACTATCGCAAGTTTAATAACACCACTATAACGCGCCACACGACCAAGTAAATCGCGCACCTTTTGCTCTGCGCGGATGCTAGTATATGGTGGCGAAGCAAAGTGTATAGCGTTAAGCACAAGACCACGCTTTGCCATTGTGTA
>JAZRMK010000050.1:0-33590 GCA_045647525.1 Acutalibacteraceae bacterium | reverse complement strand
TATCATAAAACAACGTTGTCTGCAACATATATTTTCAATTTTAACCAAATTTTCAAGATACGGTTATTATTTTTATCTTACTTAAATCAACGCCCGTTTGCGACACGACTGCATCCTGAATTTGCAAGGTTTCATTTTGTTTTAATTCCTTTGCATCAACCATAACAGTCACCGTATTATCAGAAATAATAACCAACGCATCATTAAAACCTTTTGCCTTGATTATTGTTTCGATGTTTCCTTCCTTATTCATACTTTCGGTCAGTTTGCTTAACTGTGCCACGGCATTTTTCTTGACATCTTCACTTTCAGTAACGTTGTCTATTGTTTCAGACAATGTTTTAACTAATTCATCTCGTTGCTCTTTAAGCTCTGACTTTGCTGAATTTAAAGACGAAACAGATGTATTAACCTCAACTGCCTGACCCAAATTTCCGCTTCCTGCCAAATAATCAGCGCTGCTAAGATCACCTGCTTTGTTATTGGTAGATGCAAACTGCATATTTATCCAAACCGCAGCACCTAATGCAACTATAAGTCCTGCTAATACCAACTGCTTTTTGCCAAAAACTGTTCCTTTTTTCATAAAAATAACCTCACTTTTAAATCTTGCCGATTAGTTCGGCTCAAAAACTATAATTTGAATTCAACTATTATCGTATCTGCCAACAACACAAATTTTATCGTCATCGATACCTAACGCCGATCTTACTGCCATTCTCACAGCGGCAGATACCCTATCTGATTGACCACTGTTACAAACCACTACCACTCCCTTGATCTGAGGCATCTTTTTATACACAACCAACGCCCTTTGATTACCGTCGGAGTCGGTCATAACAACGAAATTTTTCTGGTCACTGTCGTTCTGTTGAGTTTTCTGTGAATCCTTATCATCTGTTAATTCTTGGTCAGTCTTATGTTCACTGGCATACACATACTCTGCACTTCCGTCGAGTGTTACCATAACCTGAACATCACTGCCGCCCAACATATCTGAAACAATACTTTCAAGCTTGTTTTCAATATTTTCGGTGTACTCAGCCGCGATTTTGTCAAGTTCATCGGTATTAACAGTTTGCTGTTTTTCATTGTCACCGCCGAAAAGGAAAGATAAAAATATAATCAGTAACCCTACTATTCCAACGGTTATTGCAATATTACTTTTTTGCTTGGAATCAAGGTTTTTAAATCTTTCGAAAATTTTCTTTATATCATTCATTATCCGTCTCCAGAATTTCGTATTTTAAATTCTCATTTTCCATAATATCCTTTATTCCTTCAAAATATGTTGTTTTGGATTCTATAACTATTTTGTTAATTGATATGCTACCATCGTCTGAAATATTTGTTAAAACAGACAAATTATCAACGCTCACACCATTTTCAGCAAACAACTTTAAAAGGTAAGCCTTAATATCGCTTTCAATAACCATTTTTGTAACTGAATTTACATTAAAATTGCTTGATTCCAAATGCACATCTGTATTAAATTCACTGTTAAAATCGAATTTGGGATCAGCATTGCTTACAGTCAATATAACTATTGCAATTAAAAACACCGATGTAACCGACTTAAAAAATTTCCCCATATTTCCTGCCGGTGTGAAAATCAAAACAATACCGTAAACTATAAATGACACTGTTAAAATTGCAATAACGGTTTTAATTTCGTTCATAATCCACCTTTATACCAAAGTTATTACGGTTACCGAGATGATAAACAGTAAAAAACTTAAAATCGTAACACCGAGAATCAAGGTAAAACAACTCTCCGCCGACTTAATAAGTTCTGCCGATCTTCCGTTATTTAAAAACTCAGCAGTAACTCGGCATAAAAACAAAGAGATTTTCCACAAAATAATATCAACAATTACGGGTAATAAAATAACGCACATTGCAGCAATAACATAGATTGCCACTGTTGACGAAAGTAACTTTACACAACTCGACACAGTACCGATGCTCTCGCTTATAACATTACCCACAACAGGAACTACCGAGCCTGCAACAAACTTTAATCCCTTCATCGAAAGATTGTCGGCAGGCACAGTAATTAGAGACTGTAAACCCAATACGCCTAAAAACACAGTAGATACAGCCGACAATATCCACATAGAAATCTTTGTGATAGAAGAAGAAACAGAGTTTAGCTTTACATCATTGAGTAAAGATGTTCCGATATTAAGTGACATTTGCATACTGCTTAATGGTACAACCAAAAAGGTTGAAACATAGGTTAAAAACTGACCGGTCAAAAGCAAGGTTGCTGACATATATGTAGCAGTAACCGCTTTCCCTTTGGCAACTACAAGTCCTGCAAAAGTAGGTACAGATGAATTAAAAAGCACTGTTGCGGATTTTAATGCACCGCAAAGTGAAGAAACCACCTTTGATGCAGGAATAACCGTAAAGATAAGAACGCTTAAAACAACAACCAAATCGACAGTTTTGTTTTGCTTATTGAAATTGACAAGCAACGATGAAATTATAAGCACTGAAATCAATGATAGAGCTGCCGTAAACTGATGTGAAAAACCGAACTTAAAGAGTTTATATATCTCCTCAAAAATATTATCAACTGTTAAGTTTTCAAGGTTTTTAGAATAATTAGTCAAACTAAAATCTTTAAGATTCTCTTCTACTTCCTTATCTATTTTTATCTTTGTTTCGTCTATAAGAGAGTCTGACAGTTCGTCCATTATCTCATCAGTTTCCATTCCTCTTACCGATTGTGGAAACAAAAGCAAAATAATAATAAAAGCGACACAAATTACTACCTTCATTTTATCAACTCCACGGCAACCGAAACCACTTCTTTTATTATCGGCAAAGCCAAAATACACACCAAAATTTTACCGCCGAGTTCGATGTTGCCCGCCAATGCTGTAAACCCGAAATCACGCGAGACGTTAGAAGCAAATTCGGCAATAGTACAAATGCCTAATGCCTTTAATGTTATACCGAAGACTTCGGCACTTATTGAGAACTCATTTAATAAACCCTTTAATTCTTCAAAAACCCCACCTAATTTCGAAAGCACCAGTAACAATAAAAGCGCACATCCAACAAGCACTATCGTCAACGAAAATTCAGGCTTATATTGCTTTAATACAATTGCAGCAACAAGCGTGATGGATGCTATACCAAATATTACATTAAAAGTACTCACAATCCAAACACCGACTTTATCAACTCAAAAAGGTTTCCTATTTCGGTAACGACCATAATCAAAACAACTATAAGACCTGCCAATGTTGTCAGCATGGCTTGTTCCTCGCGACCAGAACGAACAAGAAGTTGGTTTAAAACCGCTACAATTATTCCGATGCCCGCAACCTGAAAAACAAAATCTACATCCATTTTCTTACCTTCAAATCAAAATTATAAAAGCAGACAGTCCCAATGACAAAAACATTGTTTTATAGACCTTGCCTTTATTAGAACACTCTTCTGCCGACTCTTTGTATCGTAATTCGAATCGAGTTCGATATAATTCACAGTGTCTTCGCTGCGATTCGATATCACCAAACCCTAATTTCAGAAAAAACTGTGCTACATCCTCTGCGTCATCCGACTCGATTCCGTTTTTGGAAAAAAGGGACAATAGTTCCTTTTTATTGCTTATCATTTTTTTGTCAATTACAGACAGAAATCGGTAATCATCTGCCGATTCCCTTTTTATTATCGAAAAAATATTGTCTCCGCCGTCAAAGAAAGAAAGTGAAACTCTGCCGCAGAATTCCGAAAAGAACTGCATGTACCTTTTTCTTTTTAATAAACGTTCACTCATAATAAATCCCGGCAGGCACAAAGAAGCGGAAAAAAGCATCACACCGAGCAATTTAAACAACTCCTACTTCCCCTTCTTGTAATTTTAATTTTATTGTTTTATCAACGATATCTACTTTATAGATCAAAGGTACTGCACCGACATTCTTCAAAAAGCAGACTGTATTTATTGCCCCTGATGACAAAACCTTCAACGCTGCTGCTCGGTTATAAATATCATCCATTGAGCTTAAATGAACTGTTGTGAAGATATCAACGCCTGCAAAAAACACCTTTTTCACCTCTATCGCCTCTTCTTCACTGAAAATCTCATCAAAAGCAATAACCTGTGGATTCAGAGTTCTCACAGCCATTTCTATCCCTGCGACCTTTTCTACACCGTTTATTACATCACTTAACGGTCCCAAATCATTTTGCGGTTGTCCGTCACGTACAGCCGCTATTTCTCCCCTCGTATCAACTATCGCAACACGTCTTCTCTCCGTGCCCACACCTGATGATACCAGACGAACTGCATCACGAAGCATGGTTGTTTTTCCGCTTGATGGCGGTCCTGCAATAAGAAGTCCGCCACTTAAATATTTAGCAATAGGTAAAGCACAGCCTTTATACTCGGTTGCAAGACGAATATTTATTGATGAAATCGACCGAAAAGAAATAATTTCACCGTTTTCATAGACTGCCGTTGCAGCAAGTCCTGCCCTGCAACCGTTTTTCAAAGAAATATATCCGTTTTTTATTTGTTGAGCATAAGCATAGACTGATGAATCGCACATATTACGGAAGGTTATATTTATATCATCGTCGGTAACTGTATAAATTCCCGACTGCAAAAGGCTGCAAAGTGTTCCGTTCACTGTCACAAAAAAGCTTTGTCCATCGGTTGTAATGCATAACGGTCTGCCGAGTCTTAATCTGATTTCGCTCATTCCGAAAACAGAACGCGTAGGTAGTTTGTTAAGTGTTGACACTAGTCTTTCGGGAAAATATTGCAAAATTTCCTTAAATATCTCATATTTATTCTTCATAAACAGCACGTCCTTCCGACTACTGTTCAATATTATGTTATTAAAAATTGCAATAGAACAAAAAAAGCTTCGAGGCTTTGTACCTCGAAGCTTTTATCCATTTAAATTATTTATTAAACATCTCACGCATCATATATGCAGATTTGTAAATGTCGCCGCCGCCCATTGTGATGATAATATCACCTTTTTGGGCAATTTCAATCGACTTTTCAGCAGCTTCTTTAAGGTCTGCAACTATAACAGCATCCTTTAATCCTGCCGCGAGATGTTCGGACGAAATACCCGTCGTATTGACCTCACGAGAGCCCATAATAGGTGTCAGAATAACTTTATCGGCTATCGACAACGCATCAATAAATTCTTGTTTTAACAGTTCGGTTCTGGAAAAAGTAAAGGGTTGAAAAACAGCTATGACATTATTGAAATTAAGCTGTTTTGCGGCATTGAGTGTTGCAGTGATCTCGGTCGGATGATGCGCATAATCGTCCACCAAAGTAATACCTTCAAATTCACCTAACTTTTCGAATCTTCGTCCGGCACCGCCAAAAGCTTCAATACCCTTTTTGATGCCTTCGTCGGTAACACCGTAATAGCGGCAGGCAGCAACAACGCTAAGCGCATTCATAACATTATGCTTACCGGGAACCGAAAGTTCAAGGTCAAAAATGTAATTCCCTTTATAATTGACCTTAAATTTAAAACCAAGACTTGCAGGTTCAATACAAGTTGCTGTATAATCATTATGAGGATTTAAACCGAATGTTATCTTCTCACCCTTAAAATCCCTTGCGGCTTTAACACAAAGCTCGTCATCACCGTTTATGACCGCTACATTTGAAAGATTCAAGAATTTAGTAAACGATGCGACAAGATTATCCATCGTTTTAAAATAATCAAGGTGATCATTGTCAATATTGAGTAGAACCGCCATATCGGGCGAAAGTTTTAAAAACGTATCAACAAACTCACAGGACTCACAAACCATATAATCCGATTTTCCTGCCCTGCCGTTTGCGTTGATAAGCGGCAGTCTTCCACCTATAACGGCGGTGGGATCATAGCCGTTCATAATAAGAACCTGCGCTACTGCCGATGATGTCGTGGTCTTACCGTGTGTACCGCATACGCCAATGACCTTTTCGAAACGCCTTGTAATAGCACCCAGCAGTTCTGAACGTTCCATAGTAGGAATACTAAGGCGTTCTGCCTCTTTAAGTTCAGGGTTATCCTTAGAAATCGCGGCAGAATATACAACCAGGTCTGCACCGTGAACATTTTGTTCGCTATGCCCCATTTTAACATCAACGCCCAACGCTCTGACCCTTTTTAACGGGTCACTCTCATTAACATCGGAACCCGAAAGGCTAAAACCTTCGGAATGCAAAATCTCGGCCAACGGGCACATACCCGAGCCGCCGACACCTATCATGTGTATTCTTTTTGCGTTTAATATCAACTCATCTGCTTTTAAATTCATAAGGCACACCCTTTATGAGATAAATTTACCTAATTATTATACAATCTTTCAATAAAAAAATAAACACCTAATTTAGAAAGAAGTGAAAATATTGCAAATTATTTTACCTTCATATGTAAAAACGGCGCTTGAAACATTGGAAAATGCAGGTTTTGAGGCATTCTGTGTAGGCGGAGCAATCAGGGACCTTATTCTTTCTAAAACGCCATTTGATTTCGACATCACCACCAATGCAACACCGCAGGATATTATAAATATCTTCGAAAAGACAGTACCCACGGGGATAAAACACGGCACGGTCACAGTAATAATTTGCGGCAACTCAATTGAAGTAACGACATACCGAACCGAAAATGGCTATTCTGACCACCGTTCACCCGAAAGCGTAAAATTTTTATCGTCGGTAAAAGATGATTTAGACCGACGTGATTTCACAATGAATGCTATTCTATACAATCCGAAAACCTTATTTTCAGATCCGCTTAACGGAATTGAAGATATAAACGCACGTTTAATAAGGGCGGTCGGTGACCCCGAAAAACGATTCACGGAAGATGCTTTACGTATTATGCGTGCTTTTAGATTTTCCTCACAGTTGGGATTTGAAATTGAAGAAAAAACTAAAACTGCCGCACTGAAATTAAGTAAAACAGTAGAATTTTTGAGTAAAGAACGCGTCTTTTCCGAGTTTAAAAAAATTATTCTTTCCCCTTATCCTCAAAATTCAGATCCTCTGTTTAAAAGTGATGCGTTTTTAGAATTAGGCATGAAAATTTCTTGCAACGCAACATTAAAAATTTTAAACGGTTTGCCACTCGATTTTGCACTGAGATTTGCTTTTTTAAGTAAATCTTTCAATCTCGACGGTGAAAATATTCTTAAAAGCTTAAAGTCAGATAATGACACACTAAATAACTTTAAAAAGTATCTGATGATAATTAGAGATGAGAACCCTACCGACAAAACATCTTTGAAGTTTATTTTAAACCGATACGGACTTTCTGCGGTCGCAGTAATAATCAACTGTGAACATTTATTTTTTGAAAATCAAGTTCTTTTGAGAAAACTGTTGAAAGAAATTTTGGAAAGAAACGAGCCCTACGAGATAAAACATTTAAATATTAACGGAAATGACCTCAAACAATTAGGATTTTCGGGTGCAAATTTAGGAGTAATGATAGATAAGCTTCTATCACTGTGTATCGAAGACCCTGAGCTTAACACAAAAGAAATTTTAATAAATACTGCACTTAAATTAAAGTGACAAATTGCAAAACACCTCATAAAATGTTAAAAAGATAGTTATTTATCTTAGCATTTATGAGGTGTTTTTTAGGAGTGAGGTTATGAATTTACTTTTCATCGGCGGAGATGACAGAACGCTCTTCACCGCAGAATTTTTGCACAAAAAAGGGTTTAAGGTCAACACCTTAGGATTGAGTGACAAAAATAACGGTCTTTTGTGTGAAAATATTGCAGATGCTGATGCAGTAATTCTACCACTGCCAACCTCTTCAGACCAGAGAACCGTACGGGCACCTCTTTCCAACGAAGTTATATACCTCGATGATATAATAAGCTGTGGACCTAAAACCGTGATCGGTGGTATGATGCCGGCACAGTTTAAAGACCAATTAAACGAGAGCCTTATTCCCTATTATGACTTTTATGAAAGTGAACCGTTAACAGTAAAAAACGCACTACTCACCGCCGAGGCTGCAATCTCTATTGCAATAAAAGAAACTCCTATTTCACTGTTCAACAGTTCTGCACTTGTGATAGGCTACGGAAGAATCGGCAAATTGTTATGTCAATTATTAAAGCCATTCGGCGTCAAAATTACCGCAACATCAAGAAACGACGGTACGCTTGCGTATATAGAAACCGATGGCTTAACAAGTTTAAACACCGACAAGATATACGAAACCGATAAGAAGTTTGATTTTGTTTTTAACACTGTTCCAGCACCTGTACTCAATCGTAAGTTCTTCGGAAATCAGAATGAAAGTTGTTTTGTTATGGATTTGGCCACAAACTCAGGAACCGATTTTGCTGCCGCCAAGGAATACGGAATAAATGTACAAAGTTACCCAGGACTTCCCGGAAAATATTTTCCAAAAACCGCAGGTCAAATAATAGCAAACGACATTTTACAATACTTAAACACCAAAAGGAGAGGATCTGAATGTCTCACACAATAGGATATGCTGTTTGCGGTTCGTTTTGCACATTAAAAAAGGCATTGAACACTTTAAAAGAACTAAAACTCAGACAATATAACATCATACCGATTTTTTCTGAAATCGTTTATAATACCGATACAAGATTTTATAAAGCAGAAGATTTTATTAAAGATGTTGAAGAAATCTGCGAAAACAAGGTTATTCATACCATCAAGGACGCGGAGCCTATCGGGCCTAAAAGTTTACTTGATGCACTGATAATTGCACCTTGCACCGGCAACACCTTGGGAAAACTTGCACTTGGTATTACAGATACAAGTGTGACAATGGCTGCAAAAGCTCATTTAAGAAATGAAAAACCGTTAATTATTGCTCCTTCTACCAACGATGCATTAAGTGCGAGTGCAAAAAATATCGGATTATTGCTTAACACAAAAAATGTATTTTTTGTTCCTTTTAGCGAAGATAGTCCTAATGAAAAACACACTTCCTGCGTAGCCGATTTCACACTGATTCCCGAAGCAGTTGAATCGGCATTTAAAGGTATACAGTTACAACCTATCATAAAATGAAAAAGAGCCGTCAAAACTGACGGCTCATAAAGTACTTAGTACATTGGACTCACCTTTACCTAAATTTCATTTACTCTGACAATTCTAAGAACGCGTGCAATCATAATTTATGACCACCTTCTAAAATACGGTTTGTCGGAGTATGTGCATTAGGCCGCACACAGGCCGGTCTGAAAGATCTCTTCTACTGACATCTTTGCCAGCCTCCTTTTATAAAAAGCGTTGTTTACTTCTTTTTCTGATTTGAATATAACATATTTTTTAGTAATTGTCAATAGTTTTTATCCACATTTTTTAGATATTTTATTTATTTTCAATATTTCGTAAAATCTATTGACTGCAACTCAAAAAAGGGTTATAATAATATTACAGCCTCAAATTTTGAGGCTTAAATTATAAGAACATATTAACCTTTGGAGGTATAAAAATGGCCGACGAATATAATCCCGATATCATTTCCCTTGAAGACGATAACGGTAAGGAGTACACATTTGAAGTTCTTGACAGAATCGAGACCGATGATTCAAGATACATTGCTCTTCTCCCCGTTTATGACGATCCTAAAAAAATGCTCGATGACAATGGCGAACTCGTAGTTTTGCGTGTTGTTGAAGATAACGGTGAAGAGTATTTTGAAGATATTGACGATGATGACGAGTATGATATGATCGTTGATGCTTTTGCTGACCGTTTGCAAGATCTTTTTGAAATCGAAGAGGCATAAAAACCATATAAATTACGCCTGCCCTGTGCGCGAATACTTTCCTTTATAACCCTACAAGCTACAAATCGGGAGTCAGGTCTCCGACAGTGGGTATGCAGGCCTCCCGCAAATTGCGGACGTTGGAAGCACAAAGCTGTTGGGATGACACCCACCTGCTAATCGCAGGTTATTATCGGTAGTTGTACGGCAGGGCGGGTTAAAAAATTTAATTCAAAACGACCTTCTGAAAATCAGAAGGTCGTTTTTCTTTATATTACAGTTAAATCAGCAAATTTAGCATCTACAAACTCTGTAAGCTGCTTGGAGTTCAGCATTAACTGACAACCTCTTACACCGGCACTTACAGTAACCTCATCGTAAAGAGTAACCGTTTCATCAAAAATCACAGGGAACTTTTTCTTCATACCGATAGGCGAACAACCTCCGCGTATATAGCCGGTCAGGCCCAATAATTCCTTGACTGCTATAAGCTCAACTCTTTTGGACTTGGCTGCAACGGCGCACTTTTTAAGGTCGAGTTCTGCATTCACGGGAATGCAGAAAACGATCGGACCATTTTCACTTTTTGAAACCAAAGTTTTAAACATAATATTCGGGTCCAAGCCAGTTTGCTCAGCAATATGAATTCCCGATAGATCGTTTTCATCGACCTGATATTCAATAGCTGTATATTTAATTCCTGCCCTGTCGAGCTGGCGCATAGCGTTTGTCTTGTTCATTTATTACTCCTTAAAGCTCACGTATGTTCCTAATTTCAGAGAATACAAAACACATTCTTTAACCTTTTTGTCGAAAATCTGTTCAATAGCGAATTTATAGATTTCCAACTGTTTTTTATATCGTTCAAGTAACTCACCTGAATCTTTCACCGAATCGGACTTAAAGTCAAAGATAACAAATCCATCATCTTCCTCAAAGACGCAGTCGGCTATACCTTGAACAATGGTTTTAGTATCGTTGTACGGATACTCAACCATAAACTTGTACTCTCGAAGCATTTTTACCGATTGCTTCATTCGAACGTAAATATCGCTTTTAAAGAACAGATTTATAAGACCGATTTCAATTGAATCAGCCTCTTCCTCGCTGATATATTCCCATTCTTTCAAGCGTTCAAGTTCGCCTTTTGCATCGTGTTCTGCCCTGCTGTAATCAGCAAACTGCATAAATTTATGCATGGCAGTACCGCGTTGGGCGGGTGTAAGCCCGGATTTTGACATAAATGAGGGGTTTATTGTAAAAGCATACTCGTTACTGTCTCCGTGAACAAGCTGTGTAACCGCAAATTTGGACTGGGTGTTACAATCAGACTCATACGGGTATTCAAATTCAAATTTTTCCCTGATAGATTTTTCTATCTTTTCATCGCGAATAATTGCAATTCTGGGTTTATCCTCTTCGCCGAAAACGGTTCCTGACTCTTGTTTGCCGAGATATTCCGAAATTGACAGTTTAAAATCGGTATCATCTGCCGTTGCTATCGACTGTAAATCCGCGTAATCGAGAATTTTTTTACCCTTACATTGCATAACAAGACCCAACAGCAATAAATCAAGATAGGTTTTACAATCAAGAACCGATTTGACAGAAGCTTTGGAATTATCGATATCTGCATATGTCAATTTACTATTTGCTTCATTTATTTGATCCTTCAAACTCTTTGACGTGCCAAATATAGCTAACCTGTCTTCTGCACGGGTTAGAGCCACATAAAAAATTCGGATTTCCTCAGCTATCAGTTGCTTTAATCGGTGATGTTTTATAACCTTGCCTGCAACATTATCAACAAAATCCTTGTCACCAGGTTGTTTAATCGACACGCCGTAAAGATTGCTGAAAACAAACCTTTTTTCAAGGTCTTTTTTAAGAATCAATCCACCAAGACCTGCAAGAATACAAACAGGGAACTGCAAACCCTTTGATTTATGAAAACTTGTGATCTTAACACTATCAAAATTGTTTGACAGACCGTCTGTTTCACTACTGTCTTGTCTTTCGAGGTTATCAATAAAACCTGCAAGGTCATTACCAAAGGTAGAATAATAGGAATCCGCCAATGATACAAGTCGGTTAATATTTTCATTTACCGCATCGAACTCACCGAGTCGACCGTAAATCGCAGTAATAAGGTACTCGTCACAAATATCAGCAATAAATCTTCCTAACGGCTCGGTTGCGATTCTTGAACGTAAAACGGAAAGTTCGTCGAGTAAAGCTTTACACTTAACGTCACCTTCGTTTGCCAATAACACAACCGAAGCATACAAACCGTTGCCCTTCTGCTTAATGGCCACAAGATCATCGTATGACATAGCAAAAAAAGGTGATGTCATCACTGCTGCTAACGGCACATCACGTGAAGGGTTATCAATAACTTTTAAAAGTGACAAAACAGACATTACCTCGGGTGAATCCACAAAATCATCCGACATAACCGAAACGGGTATTGAATGCCTTTTTAAAGCATTTTCATAAGTGGAATGTTTACTGCCCGGATAACGCAAAAGGATAGTAAAATCACTGTATTTTGCAGGACGAAGCGTATCCTTATCACGTATAACATTCCCTTCATTCATCGTTTGCTCAATGAATTTGGCTATTTCTTCGGCTTCAATTTCGTAGTTGTTCTCACCGGACATATTATCGATGAGATGTACCTCGGTATCAAGGCGATCCATTTCAGGGAATATTGCCTCACTTATCAGTTTGTCGTCCTCTCCGTAAGACATTCCCGAAACACCGGGAATCATGATTGATTTCAAAACGGCATTGACAAACTCGCAAACACCTTTGCGGCTGCGGTAGTTGGACTTAAAAAATATTTTCGATTTTTTAGAATCTTCAGTATATTCGGGAAACTCTTCTTTATACCTCAAAAAATTATCGGGGTTAGCATTTCTGAATCCATAAACGCACTGCTTTACGTCACCGACCATAAACAGATTCTTACCGCCATCTGACACCGCAAAAAACAAGGCATCTTGCAGGTCGTTATTATCCTGATACTCATCAACCAATACTTGCTTAAAGTTTTTACATAAATCTGTCGAAATTTCGGAAGGAACAAGAATACCGTTTTCATCCATACACAAAAGTTCGAGCGCCAAGTGTTCCACCATAGAAAAGGTAAACACCTTGCGTTGCTTTAAATAAGCAAAGAATTCATCATAAAAACATTCTACTATTTCACACAATTTGGAAACAGTAGCTCTACCCTGCTCAACTTCCTTAACGTCAAAAAACGCTGACTTTACATCACTAATAACAGTGTTGACATTTTTTGTAACAATCTCCTTACCTCTTTTAATGAGTTTTTTAACCGATTCCGACTCATTACAACCGTTAAGTGTAGCATTAGGTAATGACATTTTATTCAAAACAGATAATACTTCATCATACTTTTTATCCTTAATCAATGCACGAATATCTTTCATATACTCTACGCAGGAATCGTAGTATGCAAGATATTTAGCGGAAACGTCATAACCTATTACCTCGCGCGAATTTATTTCGCAAAGAGCAATCGTTTCGTCAATTAAATCAACGAGATTGTCAAGTAAGATATGGCTATAAAACTCATACGTTTTAGCATCGTTATACATATCCGAAGCCGATTTAAGCCATTTTTTAGGCTGAGGCAGAGTCATTGCGTAATTATAAATTTTAAAAACAGCCTCTTTTAAAAGATTTTCACTTGTTTCAATGCCGAAAATTCTACCTAAAAAATCAAAATCCGAGTCTTTTTTTGAATAGTACTTTAAAAGAATATCGTCCAAAACAATGTTTTTAAATTTATTTTCGTTTGCATCATCAACCAGATCAAAATCCGGTTCGATATTAAGAATGCTGAAATTTTTTCTGACTATATCAAGGCAAAAAGCATCAATCGAACAAATTTTCGCACTCTGTAAAAGCAACTTTTGCTTTGAATAGTACGGGTCATTACCATACAAAGCACACTGCTCATTAAGTGACTTTTGTATTCTTGAACGGAGTTCGGCAGCAGCGGCATTTGTAAAGGTAACTATCAACAGTTGGTCTGCGTCAATACCGTTTGATTTGTCACAGATAATGTTGACTACACGTTGTGTCAGAACAGCGGTTTTACCCGAACCCGCAGCAGCCGATACCAAAACTGTACCGTTTGCCTTCAAAGCTTTTTTCTGGTCATCATTAAAGTTAAATGCCACTTGAATCACCCTCCATTTCCTCTAAAATCGATTTAATTGCTGCGTCATTTGTTGTTGAACACTTTTCTCTTTTTAAGCAGTTGTTAGGCGCGCGACAAATAAGTTTATAATCACAATAATCGCAACTTGATGAATTATCATTAGAAAAAGGTGCAGCAGTGATGTCACCTCTTTCAATCTCAGAACCGATTTTTGCAAGAAAGAAGTCAAGATATTTGAAAATAATATCAAAAACACCCTCTTCAATAGCCGAAAGTCCCGATTTTACATTTCCTTCTTTCGAAAGTGATGCAGGAATAATTTTTCCTTTACCATCTCTTTCCATTTGAGCAACAACCTGAGAATCGGCTAACACGACGCCGTTCATTTTTATAAACTCAGGTCTTTTATTCTTTGAGTAGTCGGTTTTTGTATTGAAATACAAAACACCTGTCGGTCGGCAGGCAGAAAACTTGTCCCGACCATTTTTAATAATCGAATAAAGATAAATAAGCATCTGCATATTGAGGCCGTTAATAAGGTCCGACACTCTGAAATTCTTATCACTCGATTTATAGTCAACTACTCTGACATCACCGTCGGGTGCTGTATCAACACGGTCAACGCTTCCGACGATACCGACAGTTCTACCGTTATTGGTAGTAGCAGATATAGAATCGATTACTCCGTCTTTACCACCTATTCTAAGTTCGCAAGACACAGGCTTATACTGACTTTGTGCGAATTCTTTATTAAGGGCAACACCAACGAAAAACGCAGTCTGTTTCAAAATATTAAGCATATAATTAAACCGTTCATCAAGATTATCAATATCGATATGCTTTTCACAAAGATATTCGCTGCAAAGTGCGTCTGTTTCCGTTTTAATTAAATCTTCACTTAAAGTGCCAATATCATCAAAATGTCTCGAAACAAACTTTTCGAGGCAATAATGCACGATATTACCTCTTGTAAGCGCGTCAAAATTAACCTGTCTTATTGGATTCAAGCCTAATGAATAACGGCAAAAATGCATAAAACGGCATGTATTAAATGTTTCAATTTTAGTTGCAGACAATGTTATAGTATCAGAGAACAATCTGTCAACAGACTCTTTCGATACGACACGCGAAGGAGAATTATTATAATTACTTATTGCGTTAAATCTGTTTTTGTATTTCTCGCTATTTGCAAAATACTCCTTCAATTCACCCACAACCGCGGAATCCTCAAAAAAGTGCTTAGCAAGTAAAATGATTGCATTATCTTCGGTTTCTATATCGCTTACATCCAAGTATTCTCTGTCACCATTTATATTGTTTTCGCTTAAAACTAAGTTCTCTTTTATTTCGTTCAAAATAGGAGACGGAAACAAAGATTCTCCTTTAAGGCCTCGTACCGAATAACAGAAATACACCTTTTCGGAGGACAAAGTAGACGCATTGTAGAAAATAAATTTTTCATCAATACTGTCGTCCAATGCCCTATCTGATATACCTATATCACTGTTTTTCAAAATCTGCCTTTCAGCCGAAGAAAACAAACCGCTTTCTGAAGGAACAAGTGGGAATCTGTCAAGATTGACACCCACCAAGAACACAACCTTTGGTTCGGATGTCCTTATTCTGTCGGCAGTTCCAAACATAACCTGATCGTTGGTTTGCGGGATTTCGCCAACGGTATGGAAACTTAACGACGACGATAAAAGTTCAATAAACTCATCAGCCGACATATCACCATCAGATGTCGAAACAATTTTATCTAATGTTTCAATCAGCAAATCGTACCCCAAACGTTGATACTCTGCATCCTGATAATTTTTGTTATTTTCCAAATCGGCAGTGTATGTTCTTAAAGCATCAATGGTACCTAATCTGTCAAAAAACCGTAAAACTCCTTTGCAGGCAACCTCTGCACTGCCACCAAAAGCTTTGCGAAGGTCATCCAACGCACTGACAATAGTCTTTCTCGCTTCATTGATTTCCAAATTTTCAAATGTTTTATCAACATCAAAGTTTGATAAACCTTCCGGATTTTGCAACCAGCAAGACTTCCATTGTGCGCCCTTGATATTCCAGATAAAACAGTAGTTTTCAAGAGCAGAAACCGTATCCATCGTAATTGATGTAAGGCCGGATTTGAGCATTTTAATAATTTCTTCGGTTTCGAAAGAAACAGCACTTCTTAAAGCAGAAATCAAAAACATACTCAATGGCAAATTCATAGCCGAAACACGAGTGTCAACAAAGCACGGCACCTTGAATTTTTTTGCCGTAAGATTTACAAGTTCACCATACTGTTCTGCAGACCTTGCAATAATAACAAAATCATTGAATTTATAGTTTTCTTCACGAACAAGCCGTCTAATTGTTTTGAAACAAAAATCAATTTCGGTTTTTGGGTCAGACATCGCCACAACCGAAATATCACCGTTAAGTGAATCGGTAGCATTTAAAGGTTTTTCACACAAAAGTTTTTCAAGTTTTGAAATATCATCAGAATCGTAATACTGCTTTTCAAGGATTATCTGTTCAGTCTCAACTGAACAATTATTAGCAATACCAATCAATCGGTTGGCAGACAACTTTACATTTGCAAACAACTCACTATCTGACACAGGCTCAATACCGTCACAACAAAATGACACAATGATATCCTTAGCACCCGAAACAATTCGATCAAGCATAAGATACTGTGATTGAGTAAAGCCTTTAAACTCGTCAATTATTATCGTTTTTCCATAAAAGAAAGAGTTATCAGGCATAAGATTAACGGTATTTTGCAATTCATCAAACGGGTCAACAAATTTGTTGCCCAAAAGAGAATTATATGCCTTTAAAATAAGCGAAATATCATGCAACTTGTCCGCAAAAATCGAAGTGCTCATTTCCTTTGCAATAATCAACAATTTATCAGGGTCAACGGCAGCCGTTTTTAATTCACCAACTACTGACAACAACCCCTTGGCAAAATCGGACGAATTAACATACTTATTAAAATGCTTCAAATTATCCGCGGTTTGCTTCAATGCTTGTTTTATCAAAATAAAACGTATACCTTCATCTACATTTAAGGCAGCATTTCCACCATAAGTATTCTTTATTTCGGTACAAAGACCCGTAAAACTCAAAATATCAATCTTATTAAAAACAGCGGGACCAAGTTTATGTAATAATTTCTTCTGAGTTTCAAAAGTATATTGCTCAGGCACTATATAAAGAACCTTACCGCCATTTAAGGCTGATTCCTTAGCCTTATCAAGACAATACGTTGATTTACCGCTTTTTTGTCTACCCAAAATAAGTTTAAGCATATTGCACCTCCGTTATTTTATATAAGTATATCATATTAAAAGTCCCGTTTTTAGTACATTAAAAGAACAAACGTAAGATTAACATACCCACAACACCCGGTATTCCGAATACGGAACTTCCAAGAAATGTATAAAGATTAAACGGTACGGAAACCCCCGTTAAATTTGATAAAATATTTATCAGTGTAAGCACCATGACACCCGAAAGTGAAGAAAGTAACATTGTCTTTAAAGTCGAACCGCTTTTTCTGCAAAAACCGAGAAAAATTATAATGTATACACCTAATAAAATAATACTAAAAATTTTCAAAGATTGCAAGGTATTATCCCCTTTTTAAAGGTTTACTTATAATACTTATGAAAATTTCTAAAAAAAATACCGCCCGAGCAAAAAGCACGGGCGGTTTTGATTTAAATTTAATATTTATCCGGCTGTTTTCATCAACAACAAAGAAATAGCACTTGCAGCAATTGCCAATGCGAAGAAAGCAAGGGCAATCCACTTGGTCAATCTTGAAATCTTGCCATCAATATCTCTTGCTTTATTTTTAGAAAAGAAAGTGTCAACACCGCCGGAAATCGCACCAACACCGGAGCGACGGCTCTGTTGAAGAAGAACAACAACGATAATCAAAAGAGAAACAACCATCATAGCTATTCCTATTGCTATCATCCAACCATTCATTTGTGATACCTCCAAATATATCAAAAAGTTAATAATTTTTATTTAGCCTTGTCATTGTATCACAAACTTGTTAAGAATGCAACACTTTTTTTACATCGGATGGACTTTATTTTCTATGTCCGAATTAGCAGCATCAACCTTGTACTTTTTATTTGCTCTCTTCTCGAAGAAGTCGGTTGCTACCTTCGGGAACTGTGCATACGACAGAACATCTTCCTCCTGCTCAGACCACTTTGCACATTCTGTACGCAAAGTTTCAAGTTCAGGAGCAATCAAATCTGCAGGACGGCAGGTAATTGGCTCTTCATCACCGATAATCTTCTTCTGGAATTCGGGGTCAATAGCAACAGGAGTACGACCGTATTCACCGCGAACAACACCCTTAAACTCCTTAGTAACCATCTTATAGCGCTCGCCCATTATTACATTGTAAACAGCCTGAGTGCCAACAATCTGAGATGACGGGGTAACAAGCGGAGGATAACCGCAATCAGCTCTTACCTTGGGAACTTCTTCAAGTACCTCAGTCAGCTTATCTTCCTTACCTGCCTGTTTGAGCTGAGAAAGAAGGTTTGAAAGCATACCGCCGGGGACCTGATATATCAGTGCCTTGGCATCAGATGCCAACATTTTGGGTGAAAGCAGACCATCAGCGATATATCTATCGCGAAGAGTAGATACATACTTTGCAATTTCATCCAATGCTTCAAGGTTAAGTCCTGTATCATATTCGGTTCCCTGCAATGCCGCAACCATAGACTCGGTTGCAGGATGAGAAGTACCCATAGAAAGCGGAGAAAGCGCAGTATCAACTACATCAGCGCCTGCCTCAATAGCCTTCATCAACACCATTGAGCCAAGACCCGAAGTGTAATGTGAATGAACCTGAACGGGAATCTTGACGGTTTCCTTAATAGCTTTTACCAAATCATAGGTAGCATAAGGAGTGAGGAGAGCAGCCATATCCTTAATACAGATAGAATCTGCACCCATATTTTCCAACTGCTTTGCATATTCAGTGTAATATTTAAGGTCAAAAACGGGACCGGTTGTATAGGAAACAGCACCCTGAACATGAGCTTTTTCCTTTTTTGCAGCATTTATTGATGTTTCAAGATTGCGTGTATCATTCAATGCATCGAAAATACGGATGATATCGATACCGTTTGCAACCGACTTTTGAACAAGATATTCAACAACATCGTCTGCATAATGTCTGTATCCCAACATATTCTGACCGCGGAAAAGCATTTGAAGTTTTGTATTAGGACACTTTTCGCGGATAATTCGCAGTCTTTCCCACGGGTCTTCATCAAGGAAACGAAGACAAGAATCGTATGTTGCTCCACCCCAACATTCAAGAGAATGGAATCCAACCTTATCCAACTGTTCGAGAATAGGAAGCATATCCTCAGTTGTCATACGCGTTGCCAACAAAGACTGATGAGCGTCGCGAAGCAGCGTTTCGGTAATACCAATTTTAGCCATTATTAGTCCTCTTTTCAACTTGATTAACTGATAGTGACAAGTACCTTGCCAACATCAACAGATTCGCCCTGAGATACGCAAACCGAAGTAATTGTACCGTCACAATGAGAAGTGATTTCATTTTCCATCTTCATAGCTTCAAGAACAACAAGAGCATCACCTGTTTTAACAGCCTGTCCGTTAGAAACAAGGACCTTCAAGATTGTACCAGGCATTGGAGCTGCAACCTCTTCGCCGGCACCGGGTGCTGCGGCAGGTGCAGGTGCTGCGGGTTCTGCTGCAACAGCAGGAGCAGTGGCGGGAGCAGGAGCAGCAACAGGAGCTGCTGCAACCGGTGCGGGTGCAACTACGGGAGCAGTTGCTACACCGTTTTCTTCAACCTGAACATCGTATGCTTTGCCATTAACTGTAATTTTAAATTGTCTCATTATTTTTTCCTCCGTCAATATCAATTAGAAAGGCATATTTGAGTGTTTCTTTTCAAGGGTAGAAACACGTTTTGATGCAAGCATATCAAGAGCCGCAATAACCTTATCGGCCATCTGCTCTTTTGTAATAACATCTGTAATAGCACCGTTCTTAGCGGCTTCGAAAGGAGAACCCACTGTAAGTTTATATTCGGTTTCAAGTGATTCTCTTGTTTCTTCGCCCAAACGGTCTTTATAAAGGAACTGAACAGCGGTCATGGGCTCTAAGGCACAAACACAAGCGTCAGCCAATGCAAGAACAACATCAGCACCCGAAGCAGAACCCGCCATTGCAGTGTATGCTGCACCGTATGCTTTTCCTGTTATGACAGTAACCTTAGCGGTTGTAGCATCGGCGTAAGCCATTGTAAGCATGGACACTGCTTTAACAGAGCCTGAAAGCTCGTCCTCTGCACTGCCCATAAATCCGGCACAGTCAAGTAAAGTCACAACGGGAATCGAGTACGCATCGCAAAGACGAACAAAACGAGCAATTTTTGCAGCACCGTTGCCGCAAAGTTTACCATTATTTTTTTCAGGAACAGTTGCTACTATACCAACCGAGTTTCCAACAACTCTTGCAAAGCCAACCTTTGCACAGCCACCAAAATCCTTCCAGAGTTCTACAAAACTGTCATCATCTACGATAGCTTCGATACCTTCACCCGAAGCGGGGATGTAATCGGCAATAGCAGGAATAGAAAGATTATTTCCGGGTAACGACCCTAAAATTGCTACTACCTTTTCAACAGCCTCAGTCATATCGGTTGTAACAACTGAAACAGTGCCGCACTCAGCATTAGCCTCGGCAGAGCCAGCAGCTTCGTCACCGATAACAGCTGCAGAATTAACACAAAATTCAGCATCTTTAAGCATTACAGTAACGTCAGCAATATTAGCCAAAACAGCAGCAGAGCCAATGCAAGTACCGGCAATAATCGAAATTTGAGGAACAACGCCGGATATCTTAGCCGAAGCTGAAATCAAATCCCCGTAAGCATTAAGAGCATCAACGCCCTCCTCAGCAAAGGCACCTTTTGAGTCATAGATTCCAACTACGGGAGCGCCGTTCATATATGCCAAATCATAAACTTTTTTAATCTTTGCAGCCTGAGCTCTTCCCATTGCGCCGGAAAGTACAGACACATCCTGAGAAAAAGCGTAAGCGCCACTTCCGTTAATATTGCCATATGCAGTAACCACACCGCAACCGCTTTCACCATTTTTAGAAAAACGGTCAAGTTCAGTAAATACACCGCCGTCAAACAACATCGCAAGTCGCGTATATGCCTCGCTTTTACCCAAAGCAGCAACCTCATTTTCAAGGCGTACCAAACCGTTTACACAGTCCATCATTTTTCCTCCATTCGTAAATTCACGAAAAGTAAATATATTATTTGTCACTTTTACTTAAATTTATATTACTACTAACAATTATATAAAATTAACTAATAAATAACAAGTAAAAATTCAGTAAATCAGCAATTTTCGCAGGACGAGAACAACTTATCCACATTAAGTTGTTTAGCTTCATCATTTTTTATAAAACCAAGCTTTTCAATAAGCTTTATTGGCGCACTTTCGGAATAAAAAACCGAATAAACACCATTCTCAACACAAACATGGAGCGCTGAACGCAAAATCCCATCAGCAAACATAATATCGTCAGCAGGCTCGATATGATGCACTGTTCCTTTTTCTAAGGTTAAGTCGAAAAGACAACAACCAAGAATCTCATCATTTGAATGCGCGACAACTGCAATAGAATCATCGGTAAACTTTATTCCTTTTTCATTGTAAAGTTTAGCGAGTCTATCACCATCTCGCAAAGGATGTATCTCAATCATTTTCCTTAAACTCCTTTGAAACACTGACGTTCATCAATCTCTTGACTTCCTTTTCGTTAAGCTCACGCCATCTTCCCTGAGGCAACATACCAAGCTTAACACCTGCCATTTCAACACGTTTAAGACGCATAACTGTAAGTCCTACCGCTTCACAGAGCTTTCTTATTTCTCTATTTTTTCCTTCATATAAAACAAATCTTAAAACAGTACGGTCCTCGTGAGGTTCAAGCACACTGATGTCGCAAGGCTGTGTGGTAAACTCTTCAAGTTTCATACCCTCGCTCATTCTAAATATCTGCTCATCGGTAGGCTTACCTTTTACAGTGACCCTATAAACCTTTGAAACATGACGCGAAGGATGTGTCAGCATATTTGCAAATTCACCGTCATTAGTCATAAACAAAAGACCTTCTGAATTGCGATCAAGACGACCTACCGGAAAAAGACGAACACCAGCATCACCTACCAAATCTGCAACGCAACGCCTTCCCTGTTCATCACTTAAAGTTGTAACAAATCCACGGGGTTTATGAAGCATAACATACATAAAGTTCTTATTGGTGTTTATGACCGGCTTGCCCGATACCAAGACCTTATCGTGAACAGGATCCACTTTATCGCCAAGCATCGCTTTTCTGCCATTAACCTTAACTTTTCCCTGCTCAATGAGTTCCTCTGCCTTGCGTCGAGATGCAACCGAGCACTGTGATAAGTACTTTTGTAATCTTATTTTTTCAACTGCCATTATAATTCCTCTCTATCAGAAAAAATACGATAATAATGATTTCAAACTATTTATAAAAATATCTTTTAAAGACCGATTTTTTGTATTATGTAATTCAAGATCTGCCAAAGAATAAACATCCGAAGAATGAATAACTTTACCGCAATACACATAATCCACTCTACCTACAACCTGCCCGTATTTCACAGGTGTATAAACAAACGGTTTTAAGTATAGTTTTGCAGTGACATTATCCTTTGAAACATTTGTGCAACCGCACACAAAACTGTCAACGCCTATCCTGATTCTTCTGGCATAGCTGCCGACAACCGGCATTGTGTCATCTTGAAATTCATAAGTCAAATCAACCGATTCCAACTGTGACAATCCAAAATCAAGCAATTTTTTATGGTCGTTCCAATCGTCAGGAGCATTTAATGTGACGGCTATAACCGTACATCCGTCACGTCTTGCCGCCGACACCAAACATCGACCGGATTTTTTTGTGAATCCCGTTTTAAGCCCTATTGCTCCATCATACGTCGAGAGCAATCGGTTATGGTTATAAAGCCTTCTGTCATACGGAGGGTTACCGTACGACACGGTCATTGATTCAGACGCAACAATCTTACTTAATGTCTCGTTTTTAAGCACTTCAACCGCTAACAAAGACATATCATAGGCTGTCGAATAGTGATTATCGTCGTCGAGTCCCGACGGCGTCACAAAATTCGTGTTGACCATACCTATTTCTTTGGCACGCTTGTTCATCAGAACCGCAAAATTCTCAACACTGCCCGCAACAGAAATAGCCGCAACATTAGCAGCATCGTTGCCGGAAGAAAGCATCATACCCACCATCAATGCATAGTGGCTGACGGTGTCACCCTCCAAAAGACCCATCGAAGACCCCTCGACAGTTACCATTTCTTTTGTTGCAACAATTTGCTTAAAAGGTGTTCTTTGCTCGGCTAAGATCAATGCTGTCATAAGTTTAGTCGTACTTGCCATTGACATTCGTGCCGTTGCGTTTTTCGAGCTTAAAATCTCGAAAGTATCAGCATTCAGCACAACATACGCCTTTGCAGACACACTGACCTCATTAGCAGATACAGGTATACTGCAAATCAAAATAGCTAAAATAACAACAAGACATAAAACGATTTTGAATATAACTTTTATCTTCATACTTCCGCCAACCTTTCAAGGTTAAATATATGGCGGAAATAGAAAGATAATTCTAATAAAGCTTTATTCGATAGTTGTTTCCTTTTTAAACAGAGCAGTCAATTTCTGTGCGAGTTCGGGGACAGCGGTAACAGCCGCATCAATTGTAGAAACAATATTAGACATTTGAAGCAGTTTTACTTCATTACCCTTTACTACGATAAACACTACCGGTGTTACGGTAGCGCCTGCGGCACCGCCGCCTCCGAAAACGGTTTTTTCAGATTTTGTCGGGAAGTCGGAACCGCCCGAAACAAAACCGAAGGACACCTTCGATACGGGTATAACGGTAATGTCGTTTACGGTAATAGGATCACCAATAATGGTTTCAGAATCAACAAGTGAACGAATCTTTTCCATCGTAACACCCATAATTGAACTGATATTGTTCTCGGCCATAATTATTCTCCTTTTTTAATTGGCTTGTTTTTATTGATAATGTGTTGAACAAACCTGACTTTAATGATTGAACGCAAAAGCGAAATTGCTGCTTTTAACACTGTAATAACCCTAACTTTGATTTTAAGGTCGAACTTTAATATAGGTTTTGAAGAATCGAAGTCAGCGTCAACGCTAAGCTTCGTATTTCGTTCTGAAAACCTCATTTTAGACATCAAAAACGATAAAGCAGGAAAAGTAATACTGCAAATTCCACCGTACTCCAACGCAGTTTTTGCGGCATCATCACAAGCCGCAACAATTTTTAAATTGAACCTCTTTACCTTAACCGTTTTTAACAGTTCAACAGCCTTTAAAAGCATCGGTTTCAATAACTCCCAAAGCTCGGAAACGGTTTCTTTTAGCCCCTTTTCCTCAATCATCTTGGCAATTATATTCTTGTCCTTTTCTTCACTCTTTAACTGTTTTTTAGTACTATCTTTTTCCGTTTTATCTTTTTGTTTTTTTAAGGGCAATTTAAACCTGAAACACCAGAAACCGAGTCTCATCAGGAGTTTGCCATCCACCTTTAAATAAAAGGAAATGTGCGAAAAAAGAATTAACAAAATCAAGGCTGTAATTGAGGCAATAATTATTAAAGCCGTCATAATAAATTCCTTTACTCTGCGGATTCTAAATCAGTAATTTCTTCGTCCATCTGCTTTGCTAACTCTAAAACATCATTAGAAAGCATTTTTAACTGACCGTTTTGGTCCTCAATTGTCTCATCTGCGGGAATTTCAGGCAGGTCATCAAGGCTTTTCAGACCAAAGCAACGCAAGAATGTGGTTGTCGTTCCGTAAAGCAAGGGTCTTCCGGGCAGTTCAAGACGACCCTTTTCTTCCAAAAGGCCTTTTTCAACCAGTGTTGAAACAACGCCCGAACAGTCAACACCTCTGACCTGTTCAACATACGCTTTGGTAACAGGTTGGTTGTATGCAACTACCGCCAAAACCTCTAACGATGCCTGCGACAAAGGAGTTCTGCGGCGCAGATCAAGTGCAGTACGTATGTAATCGCCGTATTCCTTCTTAGTACAAAGCTGATAACTGAAATCAAGTCGGATGACCTTAACTGCACTGCCCATATTCTCGTATCGGTCGGCAAGCATATCCATAACGCTGACAACAGTTTCATCGTCCACTTCAAAAATTTGGCAAAATCTTTCTATTTCAACCGGCTCGCCGCTTGCAAAAAGCACGGCTTCAAACGCCGGAATCATTTCATTAACTGTCATTTTTCTTTCTCCTTAAAACTGACTGTAATTTCTTCGCCTTCGCCCTCTAACCAAACACGGTTAGCTTTGCAAAGTTCCAAAACCGCAAGGAATGTTGCAACAAGTTCGGATCGGCTTTGCGCACCGTCAAACAGGTTTCGCATACGCTTGTTTCCGTTACGTCTTAAATTCTTCAAGACCGAAACAATTTTCGAAGATACCGAAACTATTTTACGAGCAACGATCTTACTGAACACGTTTGTCGGCGGAGGCAGCCTTCTCTGTCCTCTGCCTACTGCTGCAATATATGATTTTAAAACAAGTTCGGGCTCATGAGTGTTGCGATAGGTCTTATCATACTCGATTTTTTCGGGTAATTTAACAAACGTATCAAATTCACCCGTCATTGTGCCGAGCATCTTTGCAACTCTACGACAATGCTCATATTCCATAAGTTCAGCAGTAAGTTCTTCTTTTATCTGCTCTGCTTCATCATGTTTCGGCAAAAGGCTTACCGTCTTTAAATAAATAAGACGCGATGCCATTTCCAAAAATTCAGATGCTATATCCATATCGGTTAACTGCATCAAACGGATATGCTCTATATACTGATCGACAAGAACAGACAACTGAATATCGCTGATATTAAGTTTGTTTTTTGAAATCAGGTGCAAAAGCAGGTCCAACGGGCCTTCAAACACATCAAGTTTATATTCTAACTTATCCATAAAAATCCTTTATTTTATAAATATATTGCTTCTAAAATCTTTTCAAAGGGGAACCAGCAAATATTATCAAATGCTACGAAAACGCCGCTAACACTATTTGATAATACCATAGAGAATCCGGAGCTGAACAAAATAAGCGCAAACAGAATAAAAGAGAAATACCTTTCAAGACTCATAAAAGTGTAATATGCCCTATCGGATAAAAACGCTGCTAAAATCTTCGAACCATCAAGCGGCGGAATAGGAACAAGATTGAAAATTGCAAGCGAAATATTGATAAAAGCTATTGCCTGGAACATCAGATATAAGAATAAAAAAACATACTCAGCGACAACATTGGTCGGCATAACAAGTAAGGAAATAAAGAAAACGAAATTCTGTAAAAATGTTGCAATAAAAGCTAATACAAGGTTTGATAACGGACCTGCAAATGCAGTTATTGCCATATCGCGTTTTGGGTTTTTAAAATATCTTGGATTAACAGGAACAGGCTTTGCCCAACCGATACCGAAAAGTAAAATTCCCAAAGCACCCATTGGATCAAGATGTGCAGTAGGATTGAACTTCAAACGACCTGAATACTTAGCGGTAGGATCTCCGAGTTTGTAAGCAGCAAAACCGTGAGCCCATTCGTGAATAGGCATTGTAATAAATATTACTATGGCTGCCGAAGCGACACACGACAATACACTAAGCCATATATTGTCTGTTCCGCTGGTCATTACACCTAATAAGCCTCCCATAAATAGCCTCCTTGGTTTAAATAAAGGTTAAAACAGACAGCGCAGAGAATCCCGCAACCGAAACTGTTAATGTATTTGAAACAATAGTTTTTACAATACTGCCTTCCGTTTCGATTTCGGAAAGTCTACCGAAAAGAAAGGCCAAAACAACCGAAACGATTGCTATATACCGATAATCCATTGTGCAACCAAAGGGATAGGTTGCGTTGAAATAGATAAAAAACGCCAACTGCACAAAAAGAGTCAAAAGTATTATCCAATCAGCATTTTTGAACATTCCCTTTCCCTGCTTTACAACTTTTACGATTCCTAAAACCGAAAGAACCACAAGAGCTGTGTTAAAGAAAACCAAAAATGAAGCAACGGCAACGTTGCCGAACTGATATTCACCAAAAAGTGAATTTCTCAACAGATAGTACCAAAGGTTATATTCTTCCCAAACGTCGACATACGTTCCGAAAGGTTTGGTCGAAAACGGTAATAAAAGACGTTCAACAACCGAAATCTCACCAATATAGAGCTGACTGTCGGTACTAAGGGGCGCAACATAACCCAACGGTTGCTGAAATTCAAAGTAATTCCTTATCTGGAACCAGAATCCAAACGGCACGGCAATAAGTAAAAACAAAGAAGTCTGACCTATGAATTTTGAAAATTTATAGTTATTATCGGTTGCCAACTTTACTAAAACTACAACGGCGGTAATAGGCACCATAAGCACGACTGAAAACTTTGTCATCATACCTAAACCTATTGACAAAGCGATAAGCGCTGTATAAACAAAACTCAGCTTATACCACCACTTAACTAAAAACAAAATTGTACAGAGTACAAACAATGTTGTAAGACAGTCGTTATTTATGCTGCCTGCAAATATAAAAAACGTCGGATGCAAAGCAACAAAAGCAGTTGCAATTACAAGACCTTTTCCCTTCAAATTTAATGATTTAAAGAGTTCCACCGACAAAAACATAATAATTGTCGAAAAAAGGCAGGTAAGTAACTGGATATTTTCAAAAGCACGGTCCAACGAATGTCCCAATCCTGTTGAAATCTTTACAACCAAAGACGAAATCCAATGAGAAAACGGCGGATGGCAAAACTGCCAATTATTAGTTTTAGGCAGTCCCTCACCGATGCTCAAACCGTAAATATAACTCAGATGACCGCTTGACCCTAAATATTCAACATCGTGTTGATGCTGGTAAAATCCGTACTTTATAACATAAGAGAGTCTTATAAAAAAGCCAATAATAAGCAACATTGCTATTAAGAATTTTGCATCAACCTTACCGTATTTATACCGAAAATAAGTAAAAATACTACAAAGCACAACGGCAGAAACCGAAATAAGACCACCAGTCATTGTCTTTTGATCTTCCGACATACTGAACTGGTCAACAAAAAGAAGAAAGTAGACTAACAAGAGGCAGAAAAAAGGCAGAAGTATCATATTGAAAGAAAAACTAAAAGGTTTTTTACAAAAACTCAACCTCTGCATCTTAATTCCTCAATTCTTAAAGTTTTCTTGCTTCAAGATAATATCTTTTATCTTCGGCGTGACCCATAGAGAAGGTCTTACGAGGCAACGAACCATCACCCTTAACAGCATCAAACAGTTCGTTTTTCTGCATACCGTCAAATATGAATCCAACTGTATCTTTTTCATCAACAATTTTTTTGACCGAATCGATACCGTGAATGTAATCGATCTTTAAATCATTTTCTTTCACGTATTTATCTAACCATGCCTGTAATGTACCAACCGGCAATTTTGAAGAAGGATTGACAGTTACGGTTTCACTCTTATCTTCATAAACGACCTCGAACACGTGTCCGTTCTCACATTCGCCCAAATCGGCTTTCATATCACTAATAACTTTTGCAGGGTCCACACCGAAAATCACACGGTAGATAGGTTCAAACTGAATTGCATCACTATGAATGTTAACCACCTCGACCAAAGCCGATTTAGCGTTAGCCGAGTCGTTCAATGCACTGCATTCCTTTGCGGTTGCCAATGAATGATTGCCGTCACCGACAGCGAACATCATTTTATCTTCCGAACTGTTAAGTATAGCATCAAGTGCCTTTTTGATATCCTCTTTAACGTTTTGGGGGATAAGCCAGCCCTTAATATGACCGCCGTTAAGCATTAACGGAAAGTCGTACAACTTCTGCATTTTATCGGTCAATGCACCAAGCGGTTCGATAACGGTCTTTAAAGGGTCATCGACCATAAGCATTACGTGTGGCATTTCAAGGCAGGCATCGCGTCTTATCTGCACTCTTGGAGGAATGCGCTCAATAACAGTTTCCTCAGTAGCGCGAATAAGAGCCTTGCTTCCCTTTTTGTAATCATAATCGCTAAGGTCTATGCTGCCGACAATACCCTGTCTTAAAACACCGTCTGACTGGGTACGCTCAACGTAGATCATTGCATCTTTATATTCCTCAAAAACACCGTTTTCAAGATATTCACGCATTGTTTTGTTGATGTTATTGATTCTTTCCTCGCGATTGTCTTCAAGAAATATCTCAGGAAGAACGATATTAAGTGCAGACGGTTCGTCTTTCACTATATTTTTCACATTGTTCCAATAATCAATTTCAGATGTGAACTGGTCACAAGCAACGACCGACCATTTACAAGGATCAGTCTTGGGTAATAAAATATCAGCAGAATTAAAAATTTTATTGCTCATAAAATTCCTCGTTTCAAATTTATCAAAAATTTCCCCACAATATACACTATATATTATATCTTTTTAAGATATAAAAGTCAATGAAATAAGGGCTTAAACTTGAAAAAAGCAGACTGAAAATACATTCAGTCTGCAATGTTTATTAAATAGTTTCAACCTTTATCATATTAGTTGTGCCGGAAATACCGTTAGTCGTACCACCTGTAATGACAATTTTATCTCCTTTTTCGAGATTAAAGGTTTCTATTGCCTTCTTTTTGGCAGTGTAAAATAAAACATCGGTAGATTCATAAACTTCACACATAACCGGTGTAACACCCCATGACAAAGCCAATTTATACCAAGTTTTCTCGTCAATTGTAACACCAAGAATGTCTGTTGGCGACCTAAATCTTGATACCATACGCGCGGTCATACCCGACAAAGAACACACAGCTATTGCTTTCGCATCAATGTCAATGGCCATTCCGCAGGTCGCATGTGATATTGCGTCAACAGTGTTTCTAATTTGGAACTGATTAGTAAGAAATCGCTTGTTGTAATGAATGTTATTTTCGGTTTGCTCGGCAATTCTCGACATCGTTTTAACGGTCAATACGGGATATTTACCTGCCGCAGTCTCACCCGAAAGCATAATCGCACTTGTGCCGTCATAAACAGCATTTGCAACGTCGCTTATCTCTGCACGTGTCGGTCTTGGATTATATATCATCGATTCCAACATTTCGGTTGCGGTAATCACCCTTTTACCAAGCAGACGGCACTTTGTAATCAACTGTTTTTGGATAGCAGGCAACTGCTCAAACGGAATCTCAACACCCATATCGCCGCGTGCAACCATAATTCCCGAACATTCAGAGCAAATTTCATCAATGTTCTCCACGCCACTGCGATTCTCAATTTTTGCAATAAGTTCAATATTATCGCCGCCGTTGGCTGCAACAAAAGATTTAACATCTAAAAGATCATCTCTACAAGAAACAAACGAGCACGCAATAAAATCAACGCCCTGCTCAATGCCGAACTTTATATCTTCTTTATCCTGATCGCTAAGATACTTTTGCTTCAAGACTTTTCCGGGGAAACTCATACTCTTGCGGTTGGTAAGTTGTCCTCCGGCAAGACATTCACAAACAATATCACTACCATCAATGCTCTTGACACTAAAAATCAGCAAACCGTTATTAAGCAGTATCTTATCACCTACCGACAGCTCTTCTGTCAAGTTTTCATAAGATACAGACACTATGCTCTCATCACCCTCTACATCCCTTGTTGTAAAGGTAAAGATGTCACCGTCTTTTAATGTTATCCCGCCGTTTTTAAAGGTTTTGATACGGTATTCGGGACCTTTTGTATCAAGCATTATCGCAATAGGAAGATTAAGTTCCTTTCTTGCAAGTTTAATACTGTTTATCATTTTTAAATGTTCCGCATGAGTACCGTGTGAAAAGTTAAGACGAGCAACATTCATACCCGCCAGACACATTTCTTTTAAGGTTTCAACATCTTCACAAGACGGTCCTACCGTACATACAATTTTAGTTTTACGCATAATAACTCCCAAATAAAAAATTCAATGTAAAAATTATATCATAATATTGAAAAAATGAAAGTAAAATTTAAATGATTTCAAAAATATTTTTGCCAAAAAACCAATAATTAACTAAACTAAATAATCTTTGTAAACAAAAGAAAAATATGTTGACAAATACAACTTTTATGATATAATAATCCTTGCTACAATGATGTGGGCCTTTAGCTCAGTTGGTTAGAGCACCCGGCTCATAACCGGTAGGTCCCGGGTTCAAGTCCCTGAAGGCCCACCACATTATAGGGGTATGGTGTCAACGGTAGCACACCGGTCTCCAAAACCGTTTGTGAGGGTTCGAATCCTTCTACCCCTGCCAAAAATCGACAAGTTTCGACAGAAGCTTGTCGATTTTGCTTTTTATCTATAATCTTTGCATGAATCAAAAGTGATACGCAAAATAATGAAAAGACTTTTTAACACAAATAAAAACACCTGACCAAACAAATATTGGTCAGGTGTTTCATTATTTTAATACATTCCGCCTGCGGCACCGGCAGCTGCGGCTGCTACTGCTGCATCAGCAGCAGGGTCTTTTTTATCGGCAACAAGCGACTCGGTAGTAAGCACCATAGATGCTACCGAAGCAGCATTTTGAAGTGCAGAACGGGTAACCTTTGTAGGATCGACAATACCTGCTTCGATCATATCGGTATATACCTCGTTATAAGCATCAAATCCGAAGTTAGCCTTACCGGAAGACACGATCTTATCAACGATTACAGAGCCTTCAAGACCTGCATTATAGGCAATCTGGCGAATAGGAGCTTCCAAGGAATTCAGAACGATAGATACACCGGTCTTGACATCGCCTTCAACGGTATTCATTAAAGCTTTGATGTCGTTGATAGTATTAACAAGCGCAACGCCGCCGCCGGCAACAATGCCTTCCTCTACGGCAGCCTTGGTAGCTGCAAGAGCGTCTTCAATACGGAGCTTTTTATCCTTCATTTCGATTTCGGTTGCGGCACCAACCTTGATCACTGCAACACCGCCCGAAAGCTTAGCAAGTCTTTCCTGCAATTTTTCGCGGTCAAATTCGGAAGTTGTAGTTTCGATCTGGTTTTTAATCTGACCGATACGTGACTGGATAGCATAGCTATCACCTACTCCGCCGACGATGATAGTGTTTTCCTTGCCCACCTTAATCTGAGTAGCGCGGCCCAACATAGAGATATCTGTGTCTTTAAGTTCATAACCTAAATCACTTGATACAACCTGACCGCCTGTGAGAATTGCAATATCCTGCAACATCTCTTTACGTCTGTCACCAAAGCCGGGAGCCTTTACTGCTACACAGGTAAATGTACCGCGAAGTTTGTTAACAATAAGAGTAGAAAGTGCTTCACCTTCAACATCTTCTGCGATAATTACGAGCTTGCCGCCCGACTGAACCATCTGTTCGAGTAAGGGCAGAATCTCTTGAATGTTGGAGATCTTCTTATCGGTAATGAGAACGAACGGATCGTCAATAACAGCCTCCATCTTGTCGGTATCGGTTGCCATATACGGAGTGATGTATCCACGGTCAAACTGCATACCTTCAACAACCTCTGAATAGGTCTCGGCAGTCTTAGATTCTTCAACGGTGATAACACCGTCGGCCGATACTTTTTCCATAGCCTCGGCAATAAGGTTTCCTATAAACTCATCACCAGCAGAAATAGTAGCAACACGAGCAATATCCTTTGTGCCTGAAACCTTCTGCGAATTAGCAACGACAGTCTTAACGGCGGTATCAACAGCCAGCTGGATACCCTTCTTTAAAACCATAGGATTTGCGCCTGCTGCAACGTTCTTCATACCCTCACGGATAAGAGCCTGTGCAAGAACGGTAGCGGTAGTGGTACCGTCACCTGCACAATCATTAGTCTTGGTTGCAACTTCCTTTACAAGCTGTGCTCCCATATTTTCAAACGGATTATCGAGTTCAACATCTTTTGCAATAGTAACACCGTCGTTAGTAATAAGCGGTGCACCGAACTTTTTATCAAGAACAACATTTCTGCCCTTAGGACCAAGTGTTACCTTAACAGCATCAGCCAACTGGTCGACACCTGCTTGAAGAGCTTTTCTGGCATCTTCGCCAAAAAGAATTTGTTTAGCCATAATATATATCCTCCAAATTATTCAACAATTGCAAGAATATCGGACTGACGGACGATTGTCAGTTCCTCACCGTCAATTTTAACGGGATTACCTGCGTACTGGCTGATGATAACCTTATCACCTACATTAACATACATTTTAACCTCATTACCGTCAACCAAACCGCCGGGACCTACGGCAACGATTTCTGCAACCTGGGGTTTTTCTTTGGCCGAACCTGCAAGGATAATACCACTTTTGGTGGTCTCCTCTGCCTCAACCGATTTAATAACGACTCTGTCTGCCAAAGGCTTAATAGTCATTTGGATTACCTCCTGTAATTTACCGAAAATGTTAGTTAGCACTCGATGCCTTTGAGTGCTAA
>JAZRMK010000049.1:0-33543 GCA_045647525.1 Acutalibacteraceae bacterium | reverse complement strand
TCGCACCTAAAACGGTTGTATTTTTGATAGGATAAAAGGCAAAAAGCCACGGTAACGCTGACGCGTACCGTGGCTTTTTAACGCATTGGACTACAAAAAGAAATTGTTTTAGGCAAATTATCCCTAACCGCAATTCCCTTTATTCGCCTTTTATTTTTTCCCAATAATCTTTAAATCCCTGCTCGGTCTTATTATCGCCAAATTCATAATAGACCTTATCCTTTATGGCATCGGGCAAATACTGCTGCTCAACATAGTGGTTAGGAAATACGTGCGGATAAAGATAATTTTGACCCTTAACTGCCGCATCCTCACCGTCAAAATGCTTGTTTTGCAGTTGTCTCGGAATCGGTCCCGTTATGCCCTTGGCAATATCCTCCATCGCGGCGTTTATGGCATCATGAGCCGAATTGGATTTAGGACTTATCGCGACTAATACAACCGCATTTGCAAGCGGCAGTCGGGCTTCGGGAAGTCCTACCGCAAGAGCCGTATCAACTGCGGCTTTTACAATAGGAATGATCTGCGGATAGGCAAGACCTACGTCCTCATTCGCACAAACGAGCAATCTTCGGCAAGCAGACGGCAGATCTCCCGATTCAAGCAAACGTCCCAGGTAATGAAGCGCTGCATTAGGGTCGCTTCCCCTCATCGACTTCTGATATGCTGAAACTATATCGTAGTGCTCGTCACCTTCGCGGTCATAGCGCATTGCACTGCGTTGGGTAAGTTGTTTTGCGGTTTCGTGCAAAACGGTCATCTTTGTGTCGTTCACATCGCTCGACAGAACGCAAAGTTCAACCGAATTGAGCGCTTTTCTGACATCACCGCCGCAACCGAAGCAGATGGTTTTTATGGTTTCATCGTTTTCAAATTCGATCTCCACGCCCTGCTCTTCACCAAGAATTTTAGCGGCACGAAGCACCGCAGGGCAAATATCATCAGGCGTAAGTGACTTGAATTCAAAAACTGTCGAACGGCTTAAAATAGCGTTGTAAACATAGAAGTACGGATTTTCGGTGGTCGATGCAATTAAGGTAATATTACCGTTTTCAATACTTTCGAGCAACGTCTGTTGCTGTTTTTTATTGAAGTACTGTATCTCGTCGAGATACAGCAAAATACCGTTTTCCGAGCCGATCATCTCGGTCGTGGCAAGCATCTCTCTGATATCGGCGGTCGAAGCAGTCGTCGCGTTCATTTTATAAAGTCGTTTTCCGCTTTTTGCAGCAATGATACTTGCAACGGTAGTCTTGCCGACGCCCGAAGGACCGTAGAAAATGAGATTCGGAATAGTTCCTGACTCAATAATCCGTCTTAACGGCTTACCTTCGCCCAGAATATGCTTTTGGCCTACAACATCATCAAGCGATCTTGGCCTTATTCTGTCTGCCAACGGAGAATTCATCATCCCACCCCTTCCTTTACTTTGATAAATATATTAAACCACACTTTTTTGCCAAATTCAAGTGCATAAAACGTGTAAAATCAGCAAAGCACCGCAAGGATCATTCCAAGCGATGCTCTGCCTTTATGGGGATGAATATGGGTGGGTAAAATTATGGAAAATCAAAGCACCTTGAATTTTTGCTTTGATTCATTTTGCTTACGGATTACAACGGTATATTCTATATAATCTTCGGTTTCGTGGCTTTGCGTTTTCGCATCTAATCCCGACTTTCTGATGGTGTCCACCATTCTCTGCAAGCTGTTGGAAAAAAGCCGCAGATCACCGATTTTATATGCTCTGATAGGCTTTTTTCGTTGCAGTCCTTCGGCAAGAATGGCATCGACGGCGGCCTCCGTATCGGCAACCGACATCTGCGTTGCAACGACCTTGTTTAGAAGTTCGTCACGCTTATCTTCGGGCAGACGAATCAACGCTCTTGCGTGCCTTTCGGTTAGTTTTGAGGAAATTATGGTCCTGCGCTGTGCCTCATTTAGCTTCAAAAGACGCAGTTTGTTAGAGAGTGTTGACTGTGCCATTCCTATTTTTTCGGCGACCTCGGTCTGAGATAGCGAAAAGTCGTCCATCAGCTTCTTTATGCCATCGGCTTCTTCAAAGAAGTTAAGGTCAGTGCGCTGTATATTCTCTATCAGGCACATCAGTGAGCATTCGCGGTCATTGGCATTGACTAATATGCAGGGTACGGTTTTCAAGCCTGCAAAAACCGACGCGCGCAACCGTCTTTCACCTGAAATCAGCTCATAATATTCGCCTATCCGCCTAACAGTCAAGGGTTGTATGATGCCGTTTTTCTGTATGCTCGACGACAGTTCCAACAACTCATAGTAATCGAATTCCCGTCTCGGTTGAAAGGGTGACGGCACAATTTTTTCGGGCGGAACGGAGATGAGTTTTCGGTCATTCCGCATTTTGTCCAGCAACATTTTACCGCCTTCCTTTCTCTGATTTTATGGTAACAAAACGCTTTATGAATTGCAATAAAAACAAAACAAGAGAATCGGACAATAACTTGTCCGATTCTCCAAATTACAACGGTTGTTTTGAAATTTTACCCGGATTTCTAGGATATTTTGGCGGAGTTTGCGAAATCTTTTTGATGGTCACTATACCCCTTTCACCACTGTCTACCAGCGAAAACTCATTGAGTGATTCGATTTTTCCACCCAACACCTTTACGGCGTTTTTTGCATTTTCACATTCTTCTGCGGCAGAAGCGCCTTTAAGGCTTACAAAAGAGCCGCCGACCTTAACATACGGCATACAGTATTCGCACAAAACAGGCAGGTTCGCAACGGCTCTCGCAACGGCAAAATCATACATTCCGCGGTAGTTTCTCGCCCCGTCCTCTGCTCGCGAATGAACAGTTTCGACATCAGAAAGCCCCAATTCGTCACACACTGTGCGAAGGAAGGTTATTCTCTTTTGCAACGAGTCAAGCAAGGTGAGTTTTATGTCAGGGCGGGCAATTTTCAGCACAAGACCGGGGAATCCTGCTCCCGTGCCTATATCTATTACACTTGCGCCTTTCGGAACATTGACATATTTAAAGAACATCAAACAATCGAGAAAATGTTTCACTGCGATATCCTGCGGTTCTACAATGGCGGTAAGGTTGATTTTCTCGTTCCACTCAACAAGCAGCTCAGCATACCTTTGCAGTTTTGCCTTGATATCATTGTCAAGCGGTGCAAAATCCTGACATAAATTTTCAATCTTTTCGAATGGAATTATCATCTAATAATCCTCCGTCTATTTTTACCCTTACCACATATATTTTAAGGTAAGGAGTGATTATTTTGATTATTTATACTGCCAAACGTGGAGATTCCCTTTACAGCATTGCCCGAAACTACGGACTGACTGTGCGTGACCTTGAACGGTTCAACGGTTTTAGCGACCCCGACCGACTGGTCATAGGTCAGGACGTACTCATTCCCATTGACGAAAGAGTACATACGGTTTCCCGCGGAGAATCGCTTTACAGTATTGCTCTCCAATACGATACCACCGTTGACGACATCATTTCCGCCAACCCAAATTTAAATCCGCCGTTTATGATTTATCCCAATATGCAGCTTTTCATTCCGTCTGACGACAACAAAAAGACGGTCGATGTCAACGGTTATGCATATCCATCGGTCAGTGACGAAACTTTAAACGAAACACTGCCGTTTTTAAGTTTTCTGTCGATTTTCAGCCACAGTGTAAATGCCGACGGTTCGATAAACAACATCGATGATGAAAGACTTATCTCGGCAGCAAAAACCTATAATACAAAACCCGTTATGGTAATTACAAACACGGTTGAGGGAGGCGGTTTCAGAAGTGAAATTACCGATTCGGTGCTCAATTCCGACGAAATTCGACAAACTTTAATATCTAATATCGTTTCAACCGCACGCCGTAAAGGTTACGGCGGTGTCGATGTTGATTTCGAATATATCTATCCGAAAGACCGCGAAAAATACAATGAATTTTTGCAACTTTTAGCAGCGCAACTTGATAGGTATGGATTAACACTATCCACTGCTATTGCGCCCAAAATTTCAGCCACACAGCAAGGCACTCTCTATGAAGCACACGACTATCGGTTTCACGGAGAAACCGTTGACCGAGTGATAATAATGACATACGAGTGGGGATACCTTTACGGTCCTCCCATGGCAGTTGCTCCCATAAACGAGGTCAAAAAGGTTCTCACCTACGCCGTCACCGAAATCCCTTCGGATAAAATTTTGATGGGTGTGCCCAACTACGGCTACGACTGGACTCTACCCTTTGAGCAGGGTAGACCTGCGCGGATTCTGTCTGTCGCCAACGCCAACCGCCTGGCTTTTGACGTGGGCGCCGAAATTCAATTCAGCGAAACCGCTATGTCGCCCTTCTTTGAATATACGCAAAACGGTTCAAACCATATTGTGTGGTTTGAAAACCCGAGAAGCATTAAAGCCAAGGCAGAACTTGTCACCGATTTTAACCTCGCAGGTTTGAGCATCTGGACCGTAAATCAGCGCAATCTTCAAATGTGGCGTGTTATAGATGATATTTTCAATATCAGAAAGTTTCCCGGACAAAGCACTTGACCGGGAAAGATTTAAACATCCATTTTATTGTTAAGATTTAGTGACTCTTCGTCGTCGAAAACGGCAATATCCTCATCTTCCTCTAAAATTCCGAGTTCGCGACGCTTTTCTATATCAGCATCGGGATGTTCCGCATAATAAGGATCAATCATATACTTTCTTATTTCGGGGAATACGTTGAACTGAATAAGGAACATTCTGAACTGTGGGAATATAAAGATCCCCACAATAGTGATCAAAGCGACACCGAACTGGAAGTTGATAAGAACTGCGGCAAATGCCAAGAAATAAGCAAAGAACAAACTCAACCCAATTACAAGGTTATGCTTAATTCCCAAGGTTGCAAGCAAAAGCGAGTTTTTGAAAATAGTTTTTAAATTGAAATCAAAGGTGATCATCAGCGTATACTGATAAAACTTTGCGAAACTGTAAAGGACAAACAAGAATATTGTCACAAGTAAAACAATCCAACCATAAAGTCGGTTGATTGTTCCTTCATATATCCAGCTTCCTACCGTGATAACATTAAACACTGCAACAACATCAATAAAAATATTGATAAGTCCTAACGGTAAAGCTCTTTTCCAGTTCTTCTTTATTGCGTCAAAAAAATCACTTACAACAAAAACGTGCTTATCGCGGGCGGCAGTACGGCAAATATACGCCATTCCTACATTGGCAAGTCCGTTTGTAACGCCCAATATCAAAAGCAAGAAATACCAGAGTTCTGCCGACATCAATGTCCAGAAATTTCTAAAATAAAGTTCAAAGAAACGAAAGAAGCCGCGTTTTTCGCGTTCGTTTTTAGAAACGCCCTTGCCGGGAGTATCATAACTCTTGAAAAGCCTCATCTTCTTGTTACCTTTCGTGTTTTATCGATTTTTTGAGCGCTTTTGTAAAGCACCTTTGCGACAATAGAATCCTCATTGTAGCAGATGAAGTACATCACACCACAGAAGAGAACCATCAACGGCACAAAAATGCCCGCCAACAAAATACCCTTCATATCGGTGTTTTTTATGCCAACTGCATTGTTCGCCAACAAATCGACAAGAGGCTTAACGGGTGAGGTTAAAACCCAACGGTAAACCGTGTAGTATCCCTGCGCGACGATTGAGGAAGAGCAAAACTTGGCGACTATTGTCAAAACATAAGCAACGGCAGACGGAATGCCTGCGAAAAGGCCGATCTTAAACCCTCTGAACCGGTCGTGAACACCTTTGTTGAAATCGACATCGTTGCGGTCTCTTGCGGCCGCCTTGGCGATAATCGACCCGGCCGTGCAGAAGAATATGCACAAACCACAGACCAGTTGGAAAGTCCACTCGGCTATTTTTGCAGCCTGCGGTTTTTCAGAATATACCGATATATATGTTACGTTTTCTTCCTTCTCCTCGGGAACGGTTTCAACAAATCCTATCTTTTCACCGACTTTTTTATCTTCGGTTACCTCATAGACATCGTAGCCGATAACCTTGGTTGAAACGGCGTTAAGCATAACATCAAATGAAATGAAGACAAATAAGCAAAGTACACCGACAAACAACGTTGTAGTAACAACTTTAAGCCCTATCTTAAAATCGGTCATATTCTAACACCTCTTATAAATTACTTAAAAAGGGTAAACGACATTGCCGCTTACCCTTTTAAACTTTGATTATTCAGCGTCTGCTGCAACCTCTTCAACTGCTTCTGCGGCAGTTTCCTCAACGGGAAGAAGAGCTCTTATAGAAAGGCTTACTCTCTTCTTATCGAAATCTACGTCGATAATCTTTGCCTCAACCTCTTCACCGACTTTAAGTGCATCGGCAGGTTTCTCAATTCTGCGGTTAGCAATCTGAGAAATATGGATAAGGCCGTCAATACCGGGGATGATCTTGGCAAATGCACCGTAAGCAGTCATGGAAACGATCTTTACGGTAACAACATCGTCAACTGCATACTTTGCCTTAAAAATCTCCCAAGGATTCTCGTCAGCTTTCTTATAGCCGAGAGAAATCTTCTTCTTTTCAGCGTCAATAGCCTTTATGTATACCTCGATGGTGTCACCAACTGCAACAACCTCGGTAGGATTCTTGATTCTTTCCCAAGAAAGTTCGGAAATATGAACCATACCGTCAACGCCGCCCAAATCGACAAATGCACCGTAACCGGTGATAGACTTAACAGTACCGGTGAAGCGGTCGCCGACTGCAACGCTTGCCCAGAACTTCTCGGTAGCCTCTGTCTTCTGCTCTTTAAGGACAGAACGTGCAGAACCGATTACACGACGACGGGGGCCGATCTCAATAATACGGAAAGGAAGAACCTTACCTTTAAGGTCTTCAAGATTGTCATTTCTGGATAAAGTTGCCTGAGAAGCGGGAATGAAAACTCTGATGCCTTCATAGAAAGCAACAACGCCACCCTTAACAACATCAGAAACGGTACCTTCGATAACTTCGCCCGATTCTTTTGCTGTAAGAACCTTGTCCCAACCGGCAATAGCATCAAAACGCTTTTTGGAAAGCATCATTGTACCTTCCTGGTCGTTTGTACGCATAATAATAAGATCAAGCTCATCACCAACCTTAACGGCATCGGTAAGCTTTACATTAGAATCAGAAGAAAACTCAGCAGCGGTGATATAACCGGTATGCTTTCTGCCAACAATGTCAACCTGAATTTCAGTGGGGCTGACTGCGAGAACATATCCCTTTACTTTCTGATCAGTATTTGAAGCGCTTTCGGTAGCATTAAGCATTTCCTCAAAAGTCATTTCATCATTAAGTGCCAAAATTTCATCCATTGTGTTTAAAACCTCCTTAATTATGCCGGACGGTGTTGATGCGCCGGCCACAACCCCTATAAGACGAGCGTTGGAAATATCCTCCCTTTTAAGTTCAGCGGAGGATTCTATAAAAACAGTCCGCTTGCATTTTTCTTCACAAACCTCTGCCAGCTTGCGAGTGTTCGAACTGTGCTTTCCCCCAACCACTATCATGACATCACATCTTGATGCCAACTCGGCAGCCTCCTGCTGTCGTTTAGAAGTCGCATTACATATTGTACCAAAAATTTTTGCATTTGTATATAGTTTTTTTAAAGTTTTTTGACACTTTTTCCACAAATCTACATTAAAAGTGGTCTGCGAGACGACAGTCAAGGGCTCATTTTCGGAAATCTGACTGTTTTTGAGCAAATTTTCCAAACTCTCGGGTGTGTCAAAGCAAATATTTTTCCCTGTGCAGTGACCGACGATTCCCACAACTTCTTTGTGATTCGGGTCACCTGCTATCAAAACCGTTCTTCCGTCACCGCCTGCTTCGGCGACGATTTTGTGAATTTTCGCAACGAACGGGCAGGTCGCGTCAGAGTAGTTTATATTTAACCTATCCGCCTCGTCGATGATGCTCTGCGGCACACCGTGTGACCGTAAAACGAGCACCTCTCCTTCTTCGACATCATCAGGTTTTTCGACAATGCGAACGCCTTTTTCAGATAATTCTTCGACAAGCTGAGGATTGTGGATTATAGGGCCCAAGGTTGCTACCTTTTTGCCCTCATTCACCAATTCCCATACCATTTGTACAGCGCGGTCAACTCCAAAGCAAAATCCTGCCGTTTCAGCCAAAATAACCTTGCTCATTTTAACGCTCCGTCAATTACATTGCAAATAGCATCAACCGACTCATCAAAATTAAGGTTCGACGTGTCAACAACGACCGAATCCTCGGCGGGTTTAAGCGGTGCAACTTCACGAGTTGAATCTCTATGGTCACGTTGCAGAAGATCACTGTATACATCTTCAAATTTGACATCGGAACCTTTTGCAATAAGCTCGTCATAACGACGGCGCGCACGCAACTCTGCAGACGCTGTAAGAAAAATCTTGACAGTAGCATTCGGCAAAACGACAGTCGCGATATCACGTCCGTCCATTATAACATTATGCTCTGTTGCAAGCTTTCTCTGCAAGCCTAACAAAAATGCTCTGACTTCGGGAATCGCCGAAACCTTGGAAGCGCCCTCGGAAATTTCGGGAGTGCGGATATAATCCGAAACATCCTCGCCGTTCAACATAACCCTCTGCTCGTCGCCACGGTATGTAATGTCTATATTGATTTCGCCTAAATGCGCAACTACTTTCTCATTGTCATCAAACGAAATTCCATCATTTTTTGCAGAATATGCCACGGTTCTGTAAAGAGCGCCTGTGTCAACATAGATATATCCTTTTTTGGCGGCAACTTTACGTGCAACCGAGCTTTTTCCGGCACCTGCCGGTCCATCAATAGCAACTGAAATCATTATAACTCTCCTATTATATTACTGCCGGCAGCAAAACCGGTAGAAAATGCAATTTGTAAATTGAAACCACCTGTAAAGGCGTCTGCATCAATTATCTCACCCGCAAAGTAAAGCCCCTTCACAAGTTTTGACTCCATTGTTTTGGGGTTTATTTCTTTTAAAGAAATGCCGCCTTTTGTTACAACTGCCTCTTCAATAGGCCTGAAACCGGTCACGGTCAGGGTAAGATTTTTCAAGACATTTATAAGGTCGGTTCTCTGCTGCTTGGTGATTTGGTTAACCTTTAAAGAAGGCGGTATCTTACTAAGTTTTACAACAACAGGTACCATCTTTTTCGGCAAAAGTTCACTCAACGAATTTATAAAATCACGATTGGAATTTGCTTTAAAATCACGCAATATTCTCGAATCCAACTTTTCCTCGTCCAACGCAGGCTTCAAGTCAATGCACACACGCCAGTTGCAGTTGTGTGGCTCTTTTATGTATGCCGAAGCCGACAATATAACGGGGCCCGACAGACCGTAATGTGTGAACATCAGCTCGCCAAAGTCGCTGAAAACAGGTTTATTGCTATCACCTTTAAAAATGTTGACCGATATGTTTTTAAGTGACAGACCTTGAAGGTCGGAGCACCAACCCTCTTTTACATTAAGAGGTATCAGCGAAGGCGAAAGTTCTGTGACAGTGTGGTTAAGCTCCCTCGCCATATCATATCCGTCACCGGTTGAGCCGGTCAAAGGATACGACATTCCGCCCGTAGCGATAACAACAGCATCAGCCTCATAATTTCCGTTTTGAGCACTGACACCTACCACCTTGCCGTCAACGGTATTGATCTTGACAGCACGGTCACAAACGATTTTTGCGCCCACGCTTCTTGCCGCACTGACCAAAGCGTCAACAATATCAACCGACTTGTCCGACTGCGGAAACACACGGTTACCGCGCTCGGTTTTAAGCGGGACACCCAAGGATTCAAAAAACTCCTTAGTATCAGATGCCGAAAAGGCGTTAAATGCCGAATACAAAAACCTTCCGCTATTTCGGTCGGTAACCGCCGAAACAAGACCGTTCACGTCGGTATCATTGGTAACATTGCAACGTCCCTTGCCCGTAATCATAACCTTTCTTGCAGGGCGTTCGTTACGTTCTATAACAGTGACCTTGTGACCGTTTTTGCCTGCGGCGAAGGCGGCCATCAAACCTGCTGCGCCACCGCCGATTACAACTACATTACTCAACTCTTTTTCCTCTTAATTTCCTGCGAATTATGACTTCCACAACAAACAAAGCCGCTATAATAACATTTATTGCCAACACTTTATACATAACTTTAAGTGCCGCATCACGCTGTGGCTTTAATTTTTGGGCTGTTTTGTAATAATCTTTACTGTCAATCAGGTTTTTTTCAGCAAGCGACTCATACCTTGCGGCATCTCTCTCTTCGCTGTATGCATCGCGTTCTTTTTTTGCAGCATCAGCCTTTTTGCCCTGTTCCAGTAGAACTTCCGCTTCCCAGTACAGTTTTTCTGCCCTATCTGTTGCCTCTTTTGATAACTTCGTATTTTTCTCATACAAAGAGAGGTTGTATTTATAGCCTGCATTGTACGCGCCGCTATACTCATACGCCAGCGACACACCGCGGTAGGTATATACTGCCGAGAATCCTATCGACACAAGAAGTGCCAATAGCATAACAGTACCCGTAACACTTTTTCTTTTGAAAAATTCTTTTAAATCATACCATCTGCCGTTAACCTTTTCAACAAACGTCAACTCTTCTTCACGGCGCGACTGATACTTATATTTAACCGAAACCATTACAGCATTGCCGATTATAGCGACTGCACATCCTATAAAGAACGGAATTATCGCCACATCTTGACCAAACGCCATCATTATAAATGTTATGCCGACTTCTATGATAGCAACAATAAAAATGTTTCGTCCTATCTTATACTTTACATCGTTTTTATAATCCATTTCAGTCCCTCGACCATAGCAAACATTATTATTTTTATTATATCACATATTTATTAGAACTCAAACTATATTTTATTTTTTATAGAGGAATATTTAGGATTTGTAAAAATTAACCGATTATTAACATAATAGTGGCACAAACTGTCAAAAATATATTGTATAAAGAACAAAAGTTTGGTATAATACCGTTGAGTAATGTGAGGTCGTATGTCTTACGGCCGTTAAATAAAAAAAGGAGATGGATTTATGAGCTTTACAACCATTAAAGAGCTTTTTTCTCTTGACCGTACCATCGCGGCACCGCTTTTTGAAGGTCACGAATATCCTTGGGAAGTTTTGCCGTTGTTAAAGGAATACATAGTGAAGTTGGGCAACTCACTCGATCCGGAAAAATTCGAAAAGAAGGGCGACTGTGTATGGATTGCCAAAAGCGCAACCGTTTTCCCTTCGGCCTATATTGCCGGTCCTTGTATAATTGACGAAGGTGCTGAAATCCGTCACTGTGCTTTTATAAGAGGCAGCGTTATCGTAGGCAAATCATCGGTTGTCGGCAACTCAACAGAGGTAAAGAACTCTCTTATTTTCGATAACGTCCAGGTTCCTCACTACAACTACGTTGGTGATTCGGTACTTGGCTATCGTTCTCATATGGGTGCCGGTTCTATCACCTCTAATGTCAAGTCGGATAAAACGCTCGTTAAGGTCACCATCAATGGTGAACGCGTCGAAACAGGTATGAAAAAGTTTGGCGCTATGCTTGGCGACTTTGTTGAAGTAGGCTGCGGTTCGGTACTGAACCCAGGCACAATTATCGGAAAGAACACCAACATTTACCCTCTCTCATCAGTGAGAGGCAGTGTCCCCGCAAATTCTATATATAAGTGTGCGGGCGAAATAGCAAGCAAGCGTTAAAGAAAGAGGCCAAGGATGGAAGTGTGGGATATACTTGACCGAAACGGCAACCCAACAGGCAAGACTGTTCAAAGGAGAAAGGTCTGTCTGCACAAGGGTGAGTACCATTCGGTCGTACATGTGTGGATTCTGGGCTCCGACGGTCGCGTTCTTATTCAGCGTCGCAGTTTTACAAAACCGTTGATGCCGGGCGAATGGGCAGCCATAGGCGGAAGCGCTTTATCTGGTGAAGACGCCGTCACCGCCGCAAGACGTGAGTTGGAAGAAGAAATGGGTATTGCAACCGACCCTGAAGAGTTGCATCTTATCAAAAATATGGTCAGGAAAAACTCTATTTTGAGTATCTTCCTGCTTTGCTGTGACGTTGCAGTTGCCGACTTAAAGCTTCAAGAGGAAGAGGTCAGCGAAGCAAAATGGATTCACCGCAATAAATTAAGACAAATGATAAAATCAAAGCAGTTCCACAATTACGGAAATGCATATTTCGAAGCGGTTTTCGGCGCTTTTGACCGAAAATCAGCATCAAAACGGAGAAAAAAGAGATATGAGCGAAAATTCAAAAAATAAGCAGTGCCAAATTTGCAAAGGTTATCTTTTTGCAGACGATGACACCGTAATTTGTCCGGTTTGCGGTGCTCCGCACCACCGCGACTGCTGGAAAACAGTAGGTCACTGCGGAGTGGAAGACAAACACGGAACAGATGAACAGTATGACCTAAAAGAAAAGAACGACAGTGAACAATCTAAGCAATCTGAGGGTGATACTGTCCATGTTTGCCCTAACTGCCGTCGTTCATCACATACAACAGATGCCGAATTCTGCCCATATTGCGGTCATTCGTATTCCAATGATAATCATGGGAATACGCACGTTTTCGTCGGCGGTGTGGGATTCAACCCGTTTGATATGTACGGTGGAGTATCTAAGGACGCAAAAATCGAGGATGTTAAGGTTAAAGACCTTGCCACCTTCGTAGGCAGCAATTCACCCCGCTATATCAATCGTTTTGCCGCACTCAGCAAAAAGAAAAAAGGTTCATGGAATTGGGCTGCTTTTCTTTTCCCGGGCGGTTGGTGCTTGTCAAGAAAGATGATTCCGTTAGGAATTATGTACATTATTTTAAATATTGCTTCAACAATTTGCTTGATTCCTGCCCTTGAAATCATCAACACCTTGTCAGACGGACAAAGCTTGGGTTACTCCGAAATGTTTTCACTGGTTGAGTCGAATCTTGATAAGTTTGATTTGTTGGCACTCATTTTTATGTTTTTAGGAGTTGCTCTTAACTTTATTCCGCGTATTATCTGCGGTCGTTTGGGCGACTGGCATTATCGCGGATTCGCTATTGAAAAAACACGAAAAATTTTGGATAACAACGAAATTGACAACAAGACCGAAGCCCTGCAACGAGCAGGTAATGTAAGTCTTTTGTGGCTCATTATTGCATACCTTGTAACGCAGTATCTCCCGTCAATCATTATGACATTTATTTAAATTATGAGGTGATTTTATGATAAAAAAAGCGATAATTCCTGCCGCAGGATTGGGCACGCGAGTCCTTCCTGCATCAAAGGCCGTCCCTAAGGAGATGTTGCCTATCGTAGATAAACCTGCTATTCAGTACATTGTGGAAGAAGCAGTCAGTGCAGGCATCACCGATATACTCATAATCACCAACCGTGGCAAAGGCGTTATAGAAGACCATTTTGACCATTCGTTTGAGCTTGAACACCTACTCCACTCCCGTGGGGGCAAGAACGATGTTTTAGACGAGTTAAAATCGGTGGCACACATGGCTAACATCTATTTTATCCGTCAGAAAGAAGCAAAAGGTTTAGGCCATGCAGTTCTTTGCGCCAAAAATTTTATTAAAAATGAACCCTTTGCAGTGCTTTACGGTGATGACGTTATCATAAGCGAGGAGCCGGTTATCGGCCAGCTTATCAAGGCATATGACGAATTTGGCAAAACCACTGTCGGCATAAAGCAGGTTTCCGAGCAGCAGATCGTAAAGTACAGTTCAATGAAGGTCGAGCCTTTAAAGGATAATCTTTTTAATATCAGCGATATGATAGAAAAGCCTGCATTGTCTGAGATTTTCTCACTCTATTCTATTTTAGGTAGATGTATTTTAACTCCTGATATTTTCTCGATTTTAGAAAATATTCCATATGGTGCGGGCGGCGAATTGCAGTTGACCGATGCGATGAAGCAAATGGCTTTGTCACAAGGAGTCGTGGGTGTTGACTTCGATGGAACACGATACGATATGGGCAATAAATTCGGGATTTTGAAGGCAAATATTGAGGTCGGTCTTAATCACCCGGAAGTTAGTATGGAACTTAAAAATTATATTAAGGAAATTGCAAAATCTCTTTGATTTTGGGAGGAAGTTATGTCTAAACAACAGTTGAATCAAAAACAGGCGGCTGTTTATAATTACATAAAGAAGACTATTGCCAACGCTCTTCCGCCCACCGTGCGTGAGATATGCGATGCTACGGGAATCAAATCCACCTCGACCGTCCACGCGGCACTCTCCTGGCTTGAACAGGAAGGCTACATTGTCCGTGACGCTAAGTCGTCACGTTCCATACGTCTGGCAGGCAGCGAGGACTCAGCAATGGTTCCCCTCATAGGCAAGGTCACAGCAGGTCAGCCTATTTTGGCGGTCGAAGAAATTGAAAGCTACATTCCTTATCCTATTTCAAGCGAACGCTCTGATAGCCTCTTCGCTCTTCGTGTGTCGGGTCTGAGTATGCGCGATGCAGGTATTTTAGACGGCGATATTATCATAGCCGATAAGGATCTGACTTCCGGTAACGGCGACATTGTCGTTGCTATGATAGAGGACGAAGCCACTGTTAAAAGGCTTATTATTGAAAACGGTAAGATGCCGTATTTAAAACCCGAAAACCCCGATTTTAACCTTATCAAGCCCGATTATATGGAAATTCTCGGCCGTGTAATCGGCAGTTTCAGAAGGTATTAAGCTATGAAAACTGTTGAGATTTTTACTGACGGTGCTTGTTCAGGCAATCCCGGTCCGGGCGGTTGGGGTGCCATTTTGCGCTACCAAGGCAACGAAAAGGAGTTGTCGGGAGGCGAGGCGCACACAACCAACAATCGAATGGAGTTGACCGCTTGTATTGAGAGCCTTAAAGCCTTGAAGGAGCCTTGCAATGTGGTACTGACAACCGATTCGCAGTATGTTGTAAACGGCATCACAAAGGGTTGGGCAGAAGGCTGGCGTCAGAACGGTTGGCGCAAATCCGATAAAAAGCCTGCCGTAAACCCTGACCTTTGGGAACAGCTTTTGGACCTGCTTGAAACTCACAATGTTGAATTTTTTTGGATTAAGGGTCATGCCGGTCATCCTGAAAATGAACGATGTGACCGTTTGGCAGTTGCTCAAACCGAGAAATTCGCAAAATCCACTTTATAAATTTGGTCAGTTCGCAAAATCCTGACCGTCGGGCAATCGACAAAACAAAACTACGGAGGAAAATTTAATGAAGAAGCAAAAAACAACCCACTTTTTAGTGTTGTCATCTCTTATTGCGGCGGCATACGTTGCGTTAACCTATTTTTCCGTCGCATTTGGTCTCGCCTATGGCGAAGTACAATTCAGAATATCGGAAGCATTAAATATTCTGGCAGCCCTCACACCTGCCGCAATCCCCGGTCTTACCATTGGCTGCTTTTTATCCAACATTACAAGCCCCTTTCCGTTGGATATGCTTTTTGGCACTGTTGCAACACTTTTGTCAGCCGTTTCAATACGACTGCTGTCCAAGATGTTGAAAAGGACAACCCCATATATTTGCGTACTCCCGCCATCTATACTGAATGCCGTTTTTGTCGGAATGCAGGTGACCCTCTTTACCGATAGTAACGCATCATTTTCAGCCTTTATTTTGTCTGCTGTTTCAGTTTTCATTGGTGAGTTTGCTGTTTGCAGTGCTTTGGGTATTCCGCTTTACTACGCATTTAAATCTAAAATCGGTAGATTTTTATAAACAAGATATTGACATAAAACCCTACACTTTATAGTGTAGGGTTTTTAATTTGACAAAAAAACACCCTAAGGCCGAAGCCTTAGGGTGTTAAATTTAGGAGAAATATTAGTCGAAAACCTTTTTAGCTGTGAGAAGAAGTGCTCCTGCACAAAGGAAAACTATTGCAAGAACGATAACAGGGCTTACAGAAGTATCACCTGTTTGAGTGCCGGTATAACCATCAAGTGTGAGTTCGATGTCATCAATATACATATCAACGCCATCGCCGGTTGTAATTGCAATATATTCGGCCTCAGCTGTGAAGTGGTAGGTAATCTGCTGCCACTCACCAACAGTAAGGGTTGAGACCTTTGCAATTTCAGCAATAATCTCTGCCTTGCCTATTTCAGTGAATGTCGGCAAAGAGCTCATTGAAATTGCGCTATTCGAGTTCTTGATATCAACAGGTTTTACCCACATTGTAAGTGTGTAATCACTGCCGATAGTCAACTTAACATCTTTATTTCTCGAAAGAGTGAAGGACTTTTCGCCGGTGGTTGCGCCGTTGCGGAACAACGAGAACGAACCTGTGCGAATGTTGGATGCATCATATCCAACAGAATCCTTATTATAGAACTTGTATGCACCGGAAACGCCAAGCACTCTGATGCTTGTGGGGAACTTTTCAAAAGACTCAGTTATCTTGCCGAGCTTCCAACCTGCATAAAGCTGAACAGCCTTATCAGGATATACGGTTGCTGTGTAGCGCTCGGTAAGTTTGCTATCAGTGTACCAACCGGTGAAAATAAATCCTGCTCTCTTAGGTGTGGGGAGAGTAAGTTTAGTGCCGGGTGTACCACTTATTGTGTTGAGTTCAGTTCCACCGTTAGCATCTAACATGACGGCAGTGCCATAGTGGTTCATTGCGTTTTCGGGACACTCGATAACAAAGTTATCAAAATAAACAATAGAATCGCCGGAAACAGCGAGTGACAATACCTTTACAGGCTCACCCTCGTCAGAAGTTCTACATGTGTAACTGAAATGACCCTTGGTCCAATCGGCAGTTGCTTCTGAATAGAAGGTAACACCACTCTGCAATACAGGACTTGACCAAGTGTTCGAGGGGTCAGAAGTATAAATCTGGAACTGACCCTGCTCTTTACATTTTACAATGTAGTAATCGAATGAAATGGTGTATTCCAAACCGGCGAAAGCAGAAATATAGGTTTCACCGTTGTAGAACATAGCACGTGCAGCACCATTCGGGTCTCTGTTTGAACCTGCGCTCAGGTCATAGCAAAGAACCTTGCTGCCGTTAACAGTCTTCAAAGAGTATCTGTCAGACAATTTCGCTGCGCCATGAGTTACATTGTCATACTGTTCAAAATCAATAACAATGCCCTGAACTACCCATTTTGCATAAACAGTGCAGCTCTCGTTAGGTGCGCAGTTGGGATCCAAAGGCTTAGTAAAGCCGGTATCGAGATACCAACCGATGAAAGTCTGACCCAAAGCAGTGGGATCGCTGGGGATACCCTTAACAGCTTTGCCACGGAATGCAACTGCTGTATAGTTTGCATCATCAAATGCCTTAACATTGGACTTGAATGTAAGCTCAACAGCTGTGTTTTTAAGTTCCCAAGCAGCGTATACATTCAAAATACCGCCGCTAACTTCAACAGTGTCATCAAATACCTTTTCATTTCCGTCTTTGTCCAAGTATCTCCAACCCTTGAAGTTGTATCCAAACTTTTCAACAGTGGGAACAGTTGCAAGTGAATATCCGTTTTCAACTACCATAGGCTCGATCTCATAATCGCCACCCTTGGTGTCGAATACTACCAAGCTATCTTCACCGGTAGAAGAATGTGTTACAACCTTGATATCATCAAAGTTGACAGTTGTACAGAACTGAACAGGAACATTGGTGGTATTCATCAAATAAATACCCAATGTTGTGTAGCTGGAAGTTTCAAAAGTATCGGCATAAACTGTTACAGATGCGGTAGTCCAGCCCGAATCATCACGGAAGTTGAATGAATCAACAACAGTTAACGGAGTCTGTCCTGTTCCGGAAATCATGGTAGGAGCTGCGGCCAAAACACCGATTTCGGTCGGAGTTTCGCTGTGAACAACATAATACTTAAACTCAACGGTATACAAACCGCCGGGAACGATTTTGAACTGCTCATTACCATCATTAAGAGTGAAGTAATAGTATGCGTTCATCTTGTCGTGGTGGTTCATCTGGAAATAGGTATTACCCTTTTCAGTCACGAGCTTACCACGGTTTACATAGCCGTTACCCGAAGTGGGGGTGTAGTTGTTAGCATTATCAACACTCCACTTAAAGTTGTTCTCGAAATCCATTTCAAAGTCAGCAACAGAAGAAGTAGTTGCAAAAGGCTTAATATCGATAGTGTCGAGATAAACTTTGGTATTTGCATTGTCACACTCAACATATACAGTCACAGGGCCGGCTGATGCCATATTAAAGCGAATCTGCTCAGTTGCCCATTCAGAGTTGCTTTCGGTAATTGTAATCTGGCCAGCCAAACTGCTTCCCGAAAATACCTTGACCGTTACACCGTTTGAACCGATGTTAGAAGCAAGATATCTGAACTTCATTCTAAACTCGCCACTTGAAATGGTAAGAGCCTTGGTTGTGCCCTCAGCCATAGCAGGAGTAAAGTTTGCGATTGAAGCGTTTTCGAAAGACGCCAAAGCAACTTTTCCACGTTCACCCTTAGGATCGTTAACAATGGTCATACCGTCAGCGCTGCTGAAACCGTTTTTCTCAAAGGTGAGGAAAGTGCCGTTGTAGCGGGCATAAACGGTTGTATTCACAGGAGGTACGAAATCGTATCTGGTTGTGAATGTTTCGTCATACCAACCAATAAAGGATGCTCCGTTAGCTCTCGGAATAGGAGAACCAACATTATATGATTCAGTAGTCACATTACCCTTGTCGTTGAAGGTAACATCACTCTCAACAAGTTCGGTTATAGCAATATCATCAATATAACCATAGCCCTTATTCTGACCCACTCCATCTGCAAGTGCATTACATGTACCGGTGATGTATAAGTAAGGGTAAGCCGCCTGAGCAGCAGTGATTTTATTGGTAACAATATTTACGTTAACCCAACCGTCAGTATTAGCTTTAAATATTTTTGCTACGTTAAGACCAGTCTTATTACCATCAACGGAAACGCCTTCTCTTTTTGTAGCATAAACAGTAAATCTGTATTCCGCGGTGTCGGGCAGATCTTGAACAGCTGCTTTGAAGCTTATGACATATCTCTTGCCTTCTTCAATTTTAACGCCGTCGATAGCGCCGCCATTGGCATTCTGTGCAGGAGTGAAACCTACACCTGACCAGGTTTCAGCGTTATCGTATCTTAAAACCTTATCATTTGCGCTGTCGGCACCAAACGGGTCTGCAAGAATCGACATATTACCGGAACCGGTATTGCCGAACTTGCCGTTAGGATCATAATATCCCTGTAAAACGTCAAACGACTGAACAACACCGTCATATTTTGCATACAAAGTTGTAGCAGCGCCTGCTACAGTATGCTGAGTTCCATCGACATCATACCAGCCGAGGAATTTGACAGCGGTGTTCGGAGTTATCGGTTGCTCCAGGGTGTCGCCTGTCTCGTATACTTTCTCGATTTTCTGACCTGCACTATAAAGAGTATATGTTGCCGATGCGGCACTTGCCGCTCCTGCAAAGCCGACAACACAAACAGAGAGAATCAAAGAAATAACGCACAGAACGCTTAAAACTTTTTTGAAAACGATCGTTTTCATCGTTCTACCTCTTTCCTTGTTTTAAAGCACATACACGACTTCTCCCGACACCTCGCCGGAAGAAGTCGTATTTATCAGAAAATCAATACTTGTTTTTAAGCTCTTCAATGAGCTTGTTAGCTGCTTCAACTGCCTTGTTAACTTGATTGTTAACTGCCTTGATTTCAGTAGCAACGTCATTCTTGGAAGTTGCACTGGTAGCGCCCTTGCTGATGGTGTACTCAGGCAAACCAATCAAAGCACCACAATGGTCATCGAAAGTGAAGTATTTCTTCTCAGCGTTAACGCCGGTGATTTCGAAGTAGAAATCTCTTGCCTCGTCGCTGATAAATGTTGAAGAATGGTCGTAGTTACGGTTGTCAAGGAAGTGTCTGAGGACATAACCTGCTGCATTTGCATGCTTTGCGCCTCTTACAATACCGTACATACGGTAAATAGCATGAACCTTTGTTTCAGCGCCGTCTTTTGCTGCGGGGAAGTATGTAAATCCAACGTCAGCAGGATCCATATCTTTCCAGTGGCCTTCACTCTTCAAACCAAAGGTTCCAAGTGCGTAAATAGCACAGTTGCCTTCGCGGAAAGCTTCCATTGTACCGCCGAGATAACCTGCGTCATCCCAATCAAGATATGTCTGGTATGCTGAAAGAAGTTCAACGCTGTCTACATTGTTAACGAACTTGCCATTCTTGTAATCATAAGTGATGAAGGATGCACCTGCGGAACCTGCGAGCATTCTCTGGTTGATGTTTGCGCCGTAGTATCCCTGCTGGGTGATCTTTTTGAGCATAAGCTCAAGAGTGTCCCAAGTCCAGTTGCCTTCTTCGTAGTAGTCAGCAGGTGTCTTTTCACCGAGCTTATCGAAGAGAGCCTTATTGTAGTAAATCATGTTAGCGCCGTTCCAGGGGGAATTGATGGTGTTAACAAGATATGTATGGCCATTGATTTTGCCATATTGCATCAAAGACTGGTCCCAAATAGATTCAGTAAGGTCAACAGTCGAGCAAACGTCGATAGGCTGAGCAATCTGAAGAGTCAAGGGGAAACCTGTACCGTCGTTATCAACGAAGATATCAGGCGAGTCGCCGGAAGCGATTCTTACCAAAAGAGTGTCAATATAGCTGTTCTGGGGAATGACGTCAACCTTTGCTTTGATGCCGGTATCGGTTTCCAAAGCTTTCATGTTGTAATTATCAATGTTTTCCCATGTTGCAATAACTACTTCCTGACCTTTGATGTTAGCAGGAATAGATGCGTAGGGGTCTATTCCGGTATCAACATAGTACTTATCATCACCGGAATTTCCGCCACCGCCGCCGTTGTTGTTGCCGCCATTAGCCTGACCGTTCTCACCGCTTTTGCCACCGCAAGCAGCAAAGCAAGAGATCAGCATACAAAGGCAGAAAAGCACGCAGACGAGCCTTTTAATACTGGTTTTCATAAAATTTCCTCCTAAAGAAATTTGTTTTTATAGCGGTTTTATCGCATCATACTTCCCTGTTATCCTGCAAGTGCAGACAGTTAGGTCAGTATAATACGATACAATAACCGATATTACATCTATATAATATCAAAATGTTTCTGACTTTTCAACCGTATTTTTGCAAATTCAATAAAAAACATTACAAAAATACGGCAAAAGTTCAGTAAAATTTCGAATGCTATCCCGTGATACCGACTCGGTCGATACTCTTAACAAACTTTCTCTGTAAGATCATATAGAGTATGAGAACCGGAACAACGAACATCAAACAAGCACCCATAACAACTGCGATAGACTGCGGATCGTTAGCACTGTATTCAGCGATACCTACACGATTAAGAACCGTAGAGTCAACAATCTGGTTAAGTCTTGCAGCCAGAGGATAAGTCTCCTGATTTAAGTACATTGTAGAAAGATAGTAGTCGTTCCAATGCCAGATTACCGAGAAAACAGTAACCGTCATAATAACAACACCGGAAGACGGCAACGCAATTCTTAAAAACGTTTTAAGAGGACCTGCGCCGTCAATCCAAGCAGCTTCTTCAAGTTCCTTAGGCAAGCCCTTGAAGAACTGAATATAGATGTAAATGATGATACCGGCTCTTATACCTACGCCAAACAATGCGGGAAGGTAATATGTCCAAACTGAATAAAGGATGTTCGGACGGAGATCAACGCCGGTGAGGTTGTTGATAAGTCCCAAAATTCCAAACGCGTCAAGACTTCTGTAGGTCATAACGGTAGGAATCATTACCATCTGCGAGGGAACAAGAATCAACAGGAACATAAATACGGTGAGAACCTTCTTCTCTTTAAACTCGAATCGAGCCATACCGTATGCGACAAACGCACAGCTTACTATCTGAATTGCGGCAGCAATAAGTTGGAATACAACTGTATTGATTACTGCTTCTCCGTAATTCATAAGTTCGAAAGCCAACTTTAAGTTTTCGGAAGTGACGTCCGAGGTAATCCAAATCGATGACGGGTCAAGGAACGAATTACCTGTTCTTATCGCACTACTTAACATATAGAAAAGCGGATAAAGAACAATGTAACCGATAGCAACAAGAATTACATATCGGAAAATGGCACCTAACGCCGAACTGCCTTTCATCACCATCTTGTATCTGGTTTCAGAACTGGCGTTTTTAAAGCGGAGAAAGAAGTCTTTAATTGCAGTAAATAATTTTTTCATCAACTTCTACCTCCCTGTATCCCAACGTTTAAGGAAGACCTTATTATAAATGAACAAGATCGCTGCCATAAACACCAAAACTGCTACGAAATAAATCCAAAGCATAGCCGAAGCTCTACCATAGGTCATAGGTGTTTTGAGGAATATATATGCCTGCTCCATAACAAGATTTTTCTTATCGATAACAAGTTCAACTATCGTAAATATTATGACGAGAATGAGTGTTCTTGCCAACGAAGGAAGTGTAATAAACCAGAACTCTTCCCATTTAGTAGCACCTTCAACCTTAGATACCTCATAGAGAGAATCGGGAATAGACTGCATACCTGAAATAAAGAGAACAATCTGGATACCGCAGTTCCAAACGAGGTTGAATATGTCATTCAGCAATCCACTGAATATATCACCGACCTCTTTCGGCAACGAAAGCCACGCAAGAATATCGTCGGCTGACAACATATTGGTAGCAAACGAATCCGAAACACCGGAAGATGAAAGCTCACCGCTTGTTGATGCAAACAAGTGGGAAATAACAACACCCGAAGAAATAATAACCGGAAGGAAGTAGAGTGCTCTGAAAAAGAGTCTTCCTCTGAACTTTTGGTTGAGCAACAACGCTAAAATCAAGCTCAGAATGACAATTACTATCAATGAGGGGGCGATTCCGCCGATTGTCGCTAAGAAATTATCGGTATATTCCGGGTCCTCGTTTAAAGCGTACTTGATGTTTTCCAGTCCGATAAACTTATGCTCATAACCGTTGTCACCAATGCTGATGTCACAGAAAGAGAAGTAGAAAGACTGGAATATAGGGATGATGAAGAAAAGGATAAGACCGATTTCCCAATGGAGTACAAACAAACGACCGTAAGTACTCTTTAAAGACTCAATACCTCTGTGCTTTTTACCGAGTCGCAAGGTATTTGCAGGCGCAACTGCTGCCTGCATTTCAATGTCATTATTGTTTTTAGCCATCAGTCACGCCTCCTATTCTGCAATAATTGATTTAAAACCGCCTGCGGCAACAGTCGTACCGTCGGGAGCGATGAATTCCTTATCGGTATAGTTTACGTACACCGATACGCCATTGTCAAAGGTTGTCTTATTAACGCCATCTGCTACAACTTTGTGGTCAATAATTGTAGCGCCGTTTACACTATTAAAATATGCCTTGTAATCGTTAACGGTCTTTACAAGATCATCTCTTACACCAATTTCAAGGGTTTCGTCATAATATACGGAACCGTAGAACACATTCTGGTAAGAAGAGATGAGGTTGGTGTCATACTCGCCAACGAGAGTGTAAGTAAGACCTGTACCGCTTTCAACAGCTTTAAGTAATGTGTCGTTTTTATTGGTTGCAAGGTTCAAAGATGCGCCCGACATAGAGACATAGCCCTTAAAAACAATCTCATAGAACGGAACATCAACATCAAAGCTAATGTAGCCGGAAGACTTAGTGGGAACATCATAGATATGGTCACAAAGACCTGCCAAATATGCGTTGGCATCACTACCTGCTACCTTATATTTAGATGAAGTAAAGTTTTCGATTATCTTTTTGAACTGAGCTTCGGTGTTAGCACCTGAATAGTATTCATTCTCTGAATAGTCGGAGTAAACGATACTGGTCAAGCTATCAAGACTTACGCCTTTAAGTGCGTAATCAGCAGCTGCTGACTTAATGTTCTGTGCAACAGAAGCAAGTTTTGAACGTGTAACAAGATAATACGATTTATTTTCAGGTGAACGGAAGTTGGGTGAATAGTAATCTTTGGTGGTGTAACTTCCCGATGCCGATTCTGCCTTATCAAAACCGGTAGAAACTCCGCCACCGGAAGCATTGAATCTAAGCATATCGAAATTCATAAAGAGGTTAATTCCGTTGCTATCGCAATAAGAGGTCAAGGAACTTATATCCTTCTTATCGCCAAACACACCGGCCACCTTATAATTACCTGCTACCTTGCCGACATCATTACCGCTTGCGCCAAAACCGACAAGATTTACGTTGAAGTTGCCCAAATTTGTTCTGTTTTTAATGTCACTTACAATGCTCTGTGCCTGCTCTATTGTAGTGGCAGTGAGCATTGACTGTGTGGGAATACCGAAGATAAACTTCTTAGAAGTAATACCGCCAACCAATTTGATGTTAAGCAACGAATCGTTAGAACGGTTAGCCGTGTCAAGTGCCTTGGTTTCTTCAAGGTATTCACGGTATTTATTTGCCATACCAACATAGCTTGCATCGTCATCATAAAGAGGATAGAAGCCAACACGAATCTTATCTGCTGTAAAGGCATCTGCATAGAGTTTTGCCTCTACTTCCGCAGACGCGAAGAGTGTCTTATTTGCTTGCTGGTAGCCTCTTATCACGAACTTTGAATTGACAAAGCTTGACAATGTACTCTGGTCAGTCTCAACGGTATTGATTTTAGCAAACTCTGCGCCTTCTTTAATGATAGCGCAAACAGCTTTATCACCATTTACTGCACCATAAACAGGAACTCTTACATTCTCTGTTACTGTGAGCAATTCTTCCTTATCGATGTTGGCGTCGCCGCCATAAACCGCTTCTTCATACTTAGCAGTCGAGATCGAACCGCCGTTTGTGAAAGAAGGATAAAGCAACGCACCGGAACCGGACGGAATGAACAAATAATGGTCTTTATTACCCACATATTTGTTGGAAACATTGCAGAACAAAGGTGCAATAGTGACGGTGGTGATGGCGTACTTGTTGCCCTCTTCAATCTTTGTAGGATCAACAGATACTTCCACACCATCGTTTACCAGGGTAAACTGAACGGGGACGGTGATTTCCTGCTGTGTGAAATAGAAAACAAGTTCAACACCGTTATTTATCTTATTAACGGTATATGTGTCGAATTTTTCGTCCTTTTCGTTCTTAGGAAACTCTTTTTCGTCCATACAACTTGACCAAGCATGAGCATCTGTTTCATTGCCCTTCTTTTCAAGGTTGTAATATTCTATGGTGATGGGTGACTTTTCATAAGGTCTGACAGTTACATCGTATCCCTTATCATAGTCAAAAGAGGGGTTCATTGATTCTGATGAAACATAACTCCACTCAACCTTTTCAATCTTATCGTAAAGGACAACTCTCTCATTTTCGTTGTCCCAAATAAGACTGTAACGGTTATTTTCAGCAACGGAAGATGTCGCTAATCTTATGTACTTTTCGGGCGGATTGTACATTAAAAGTGCTGCTCTGTCCGAATCGCATCCTGCTCCGAAGAGGAGGATAGACAAACAAAGTACTAAACAAAGCACTGCGCTTATTAAGCGTTTAACGTTTTTCATAACTCTCCTCCTTCGGTTAGAATAATTTTAAGATCTCAGTATAAATTGTGCTGAGGAATCCCCAAGTCTGCTGAATAAGTATAATGACAGCAATTATAAGGAACAAGACTATCGCACATCCACATATAGTCAACAATGCGGTGCCGACAAACTGTCCGAATGTATAGTCATGAACTATCATCGAGCCGACCATAATCAAAATCACTGAATATGCAGTACAAATGATTGTAAGGATGCTCAAAAATGCTGCTTCATCGGGAACAAGAACGTTAGTTGCAACAACGTAAACTATGCTTCCGATAAGAGACGGAATCAAACTGTAACAGACAACAGTGAAGATTTCTTTAATTTTACCCTTACCGCCGAGCAAAGTACATACTGCCCAGTTTGAAAGTGTCCACAAAAGAACAAGACCAACTGATGTAGCAAATACAATCAACGCATTATAACTTGCGGGGTCAAAATATGTGAACGCAAATCCGCCGGCAGTTGTTTCCATAACACTGAACACATAGAAGAGTGCAAGAACAACAAAGCAAACGGGAATTGAGGTAAGTTTCTTTTCCTTTATTTCACGGAAGTTGTCAAAAGGATGCAAAATTACGGTTGTAGCAAGATGTGCTTTTTCGTTTTTAATAAGACGAACGCTCTTCTTGGTGGAGAACACAAGCAAAGCAATAAGTCCGGCCACAAGCACAATAGCACCAATCATAATAATTGTGAAGTTGTCACGAATAAGTTCGGTACGAATGCTTCCGAATGCCAAGCTATATGTTTCTCTGTCGTAGCCCTGCTCGGCAAGTTCAATTGCCTTGTGGAAGTTCTGGGATGCAGTTTCTTCATCCTCAGCACTCTGACCGCGAACATAATAGGCTTTTGCAAGACCTGCGTATGCCAACTGGCAGTTGCGATCCTGCTCTAATACAGCTTTCCAATCTTCAAAAGCAGCTTCGTAGTTACCCACGATTGTTTCGGCCTGTGCTCTCTTAACCAACGCACCGTATTCAGTGATGTTAAAGACAGTAACGTTGTTAGCTTTCCAGTCAGAAACAATGACTGAATCGGTATTGCGGTTATAAGCAATTGCACCGGCGTTCAAGAAGATGCCTTTCTGCTGGTCTACCTTATCGCCGTCACCGTCGCCGCCAAAAGCCGAAATCATTGTGCAGTTGTCGTCGTAAATCATAACACGACCGTACTGCGAATCAAGAACATGCATAAATCCTTGATTATCAACCGCTATACCCAACAAGCTCTGCACACGTGCATTTGCACCGCCGCCTTCATCAGCAAAGTTGAGAGCTTCCGAACCTGTCAGGATATTGGAACCACCGGGATTAAGACGTTTAACCTGTCCCGTCGTTGTTTCGGCACCACCGGTTGCGGTATATACGAATCCCATATCGTCAACCCAAAGGTCCGAGAACGAATAGGGCAACGAACTGGTCATACCGGAACGCTTTGCGTTGTTCATAAACAAACGGTTCCAAAGCGTCTTCAATGCCTGAGTAAAGGTAGCAGCAACGTCATTAGCTCCATAGAAACCAAGGAATTCGTCCTCAGGTGAGTAGAGAATGGCACCGTAGAAGGAACCAACACTCAATATATAGACGAAACCTTTGTTATCAACTGCAACCTTGTCAGGCTGATAGTTAAAGTCGGTCGGAATAAGATGAGATTCGGGCAAGAGATACATTCTGATAAGCAAGCCTTCAGATGTACACTTGATTACACGACGGTTAACTGTATCAGCAATATAAACGTTGCTATCATCGTCAACAAAAATACCGCGCGCATCTTTAAATGTATACTCATCGCCGTTTTTATCGTAAACGTATGTGATTACGTGTTCACTCTGGTAGTTTTCATCAAGAATAATAACTCTTGACGTACCGCTGTCCAAAACGTAGGTTTTGCCGTCTTTTGCAGTGTGGACATCCGAAATCTTAGAGCCGTCACCGCATCCAAGGTCAGCACCGCTGACAACCTGTTGCACTTCATACATAGGTTTACTGTAAACAGCTTCCCTATTCTTACCGGTAAAGTTATACCAATATGTATAGGTATCATAGCCTAATTCATCAGTCTTTTCCGAAACGGCAGATGCACTGATGACAGGAAGGAACATTGCTATTGCCATAACGCAAACAAGCACCTTCATAAGGAGGCCGGAAATTTTCTTAGTTTTCATAAATGCCCTCCTCCTTACTTAATACCTGCGCTGCTCATTGATTCCATAACGTTACTCTGTGAAATCAAGTAAACAGTGATAGGCGGTATCATCAAAATACATGTAACTGCCATCGCACTACCGGAACGAGCAACACCGCCTGCGGTAATCTGCGACATGATAGTGGGAAGTGTTTTGAGTGTTTCGCTGAAAATTGTACCCGACGGAACGTGAGCCCAAACATCACGGAATGTGAAGAGTGTGAGCGTCAACCACATCGGTTTAACGATGGGCATTACTATCTGCCAGAAAATTCTGAAATATCCTGCGCCATCGATTTTCGCTGCTTCAAGCAAGGCATCGGGCAGCGAACCTTCCATATACTGCTTCATAAGGAATACACCCATTGTTGATGCGAAGTGGGGCAAAATGTATACCCAATATGTATCAACTATGTTCATCCATGTGAAGATAAGGTACTGAGGAACAGCAAGTGTATAAGCATTAAAAAGAAGTGAGAACTGAACTATGTAGAAAATAGTCTTTTTAAACTTGATGTTCGATTTGCAGAGAACAAACGCTGCCATTGATGCAACAACAACATAAAGGAATGTTGTTCCCAATGTTACAAACAAACTGTTGAAAATGTATCTCGACAGCGGAACTCTAAGGCTTGACAACAACTCAGGCAACGCTGCGTAGTTGGCAAATGTGGGACGGTGAACGAAGAATCTCGGTGGGAAAATGAGAATTTCATCCAACGGTTTTAACGATGTACACAAGCAGTATACAAGCGGCAGGATGGAGAAAACGCCACCGCAGATGATGAAAGCAAAGTAGAAGAAGTTACCGGCTTTTGAACGGGTATATCTTTTTGCTTCCGACTTAGAAGAACGCTGCCTTTTAGGAGCTTTCAAGTCATTAACCGAATCGCGAAGTGCCTTAGCACCACTCGGTAAGATTAAAACCTCTTGTTTCTTTCTGAACATTTTTCATCCCACCTCCTTACTTACCTGTCATGTTAAGCAGTTTGCCTATAAGCAATCTGAACAATACCATCATTAAGAATAGTATTACCGCAACGGCCGAGGCGTAGCCCAACTCGTAACGGACAGTACCTAAGTCCTGCATATGCGATACGATCGTATCCGCGGCATATCCAACAGACGGGAAACCTGCAAGAGTAATTGCAATACCACTGATGGAGAAAGCCGACGAAATCTGCATAACAGCAGAGAACAAAAGCATGTGCTTCATTGTAGGTAAGGTGATGTACCAAAGTTCCTGCCAACGATTACGGATACCGTCAATAGAACCTGCTTCATAAAGTTCGATATTAACGTTCTGCAAACCGGAAATGTTGGTAAGGAAGGAAACACCCATGCTGGACCACAACTGTACCATTATAATAATGGGCTGAATGTACTGTTCGGTACTGAGCCAGGTAACCGGCTCAGTAATAAGTCCGAGTGATAACAACGCACTGTTTATGTAGCCGTAACTATCACTACTGAACGCAACCTGCCAAATGAATGTTGCGTTACCAACAAGAGCAGGTGCGTAGAACATAAACGAAAGGAATGTTCTTACCAAAGGTGAGAACTCGTTAATGAACCAAGCAAGAACGAAGGAAAGCATAAATCCCGCAGGTCCGCAGATAACTGCAAACAAGAGTGTGTTTTTAAACACAACCGGGAAAACGTCGTCTTCAAGGAACATTCTGAGGTAATTGCCAAGTCCACTGAACTTCGGAGCATTGATCATATCATAGTCGGTAAAACTCAAAACCATTGATGCACCAATGGGCAATACCAGGAAGATAAAGAAGAAGATGAAGAAGGGCGCCAACATTATATATGAAGGTAATGTTTCGTCAAATCTTGCTTTACGACCTAATTTTTTAGCAGTAACTGTCTTTGTCATTACTTAACCCCTCCTCCTTCTTTAATCTGTGTATTCTGCGATCTTACGCTTGATTTCATTATCTGCAACCTTGCCCCATTCAAGAAGAGCGTCCTTCTCGTTTTCTTCGCCGTTAAGTACCTCCCAGTATGCCTGGTCGATAGCACGTGCTACGTAGTAGCCGCCGGGAAGCTCGGGGAGTTCCTCAACCTCTTGCCACTGCGCGTTAAGAATTTCGAGGTCATTTGCATTCCAAGAGTAAGCATTGAATGCTTCTACGTTAGCAGTTGCTGTACGTGCAACTGCACCGAGGATAGACTCAACGTTGTTGTTGTATCTTAACTGAGTGTCGGCCGATGTCCACCAGCAGAGGAACTGCCATGCAAGGTCTTTCTTCTCAGAAACCTTTACAACGCCGCATCCTGTACCTGAACCTGCGATACTGCGGTTGATCGATGCGATAGAGCCGTCTTCATTATAAGTGGGAACACCGGGGATAGGTGCGATGGTCCATCTGCCCTGAATTTCAGGAGCAGCCTGTGTTAACTGTGTATAAGTGGTATAGCTTGCGATACCGAGAGGCATACTACCGATACGGAAACGGTTGTAGAAGTCAGCCTGCTTTTCGATGCCGTACTTGGTGTACAAGTCGGTCCAGTCAGCAAATGCCTCAATAGCCTCAGCTGTTGTCAAGTTTGTGCCGTTATTTGTATCGTTATAAAGCTGCACGTTGTTTTGGGTAATCATTGTACCAAAGAGGTTCAAACTACCCATACCGGCATTAACGGTAGTGGTACTTGCAATCTTTACATAAGGAATGTAAGATTTCATGTTCTTACGCTGTAAAACGGTTGTTGCGTCAAGGAAGTCATCCCAAGTCCAACCCATGCCGCCGTTTGCTTCGGTAGGATATTCAAGACCAAGGTCATCGAATACGTCGGTACGGAAGAACATAATGAAGAAGCCCTGGGTATCAGGAAGAGCATAAAGCTCTTTCTTACCGTTGTTGGGGTTGTTGTACCAGTAAGGAGTATCGGCAGATTCTTGGAAACGACCGGGTACCCACTCGCCGTTATCGTCGTAGTAGCCGATTACGGTTTCATAGTCGAGCAAGAAATTCTTGCCGTCATCAACCGTTGAATATTTTTCATCTATCTTATGCGAGAAGTTCGTTAGGTCATATAGGGCCCCTCGCATACCCAAGTTAACAGGGTCCGTTCGCGACAAATGTAATTGGAGATCCGGGAAGTTACCCGAAAGAATACCCTTAATCAGCGATGCGTCAACAATTTCAAGCTGAACGCCGATGCCTGTCTGCGCTGTGAAGGAGTCTTGAATAAGGTTGCTCAAAACTTGGGCCTGGTCACGTCCCCAGTTAACCCAAATTCTAACGGTTTCCTGACCATTCTGACCAACGGTACCACCGATGGTGCTGAAAGCTTTGGTAAAGGAAACTGCAAAGCGCTTTGCTTCAAAAACAATTGCTTCAAAGAAGTTGGCGTGCTTATCGATAAACTCACCGTCGGGAGCTGCAAACTGGAACTCGTCAATGCTCAAAGGCATTGTCTTCATTTCGTAGAGCCAAGAACAAACGGTGGTGTAGTTGCTGTAAAAGTCTGACAAGTAGTTCTGTGCGGTATAAGGGTTGTCGTACATGTTCTTAACAACACGTGACATATTTTGAAGCGCAGAAATGTATTTATTGCTGCGATCGCCCGAAAGAGCGCTCATATCGCCTGCAAGCTTGTCAAGCTTGGTGTATACACCGTAAAGTGTCTCCTGGAAACCGGGAATCTGATTGAAGAGATCATAGTCACGGTTGGGGTCAGGAGAGTCACTGGTGATCATAACGATATCAAGATATGTATCACCGATAACTTCAACAATTTCATTAAGTCTGGTGTAGAATTCGGAAGTTTCACCCAATGTAACTTTAAGTTCCATTGTGTGAGTACCTGCTTCAAGATAGAAGAGGTAGGGCGCGCCGCCCTTTCCACCGGTACCAAACTCATAGAATGTCCAACTTGTGCAGTAGTCAAACGCAATGGACTTGCATTCCTCGAAAGGAATGGAACCGTCAATGCTCAATGAACGATATGTCATACCGTCGATAATGGCTGACTGCTTGTAATGGATGCCCAACTTGTAGTAGCCGTCAGTCGGAACATTGACAACCCAGGTGATTGATTCGCCGGGAGTCTGCCAGTTAGTGCTACCTATGTAGTTGAGTTTAGTTTTAATATGGTCATTAGGAGTTACGTCGCAAGAGCTGTTATCAGCCTTAGCAACAAGTGCGTTGGTTGATTTAAGCCATGCATCTTCGCCTTGGAGCGAAAGGGTTTCTCCTGTGTAGTTGACTGCACCTGCTGCCTTAGTTGCCTTGATGTAAGCGTCATACGAAGGAACGGTTTCGGGTACAGTAAACTCTATCTTTGCAAGGGCAAAAGGTTCATAAACAGATTCAATTTCAATAGTATGCTCGCCTGCTTCTAAGAAAATGCAGTAAGGTTCGGCGACAACACCAACCGGGTCAACAGCGTACTGAGATATAAACTCGTCATACTGTACCTGATCGGGAGTAAGCTGATTGCCTAACGAGTCCTCGCGGATATTTCCAACAGGATTCTGCAAAGTCGCATCTCTGTTGACGAATTTACGCGAAAGCTTTAATGCATCAAGACCTGCATAAGGAATCTTGCCATCGATAGACACGCCAATTTCAATCGCGGTAGTGCTAGTCTTATCGTTGGTTTCGATATCATCACCACCGGTTTTATCAAGAGGCTTGTATGTAAAGCAAAGATTGTAAATACCATCTGCGGGTACAGTAAAGGTGTACTTTACCTTGCCTTGCTGCTGGAACTTATTGTTATCGCCCCAAACAAGACAGTTTACAGTCTCTCTGTCACCATTGATGAGATCCGAAAGGACAGCATACTCTTTTGTTGAGAGAACGCTCTTTTCTGCCTCGACAACATTTCCTTCCTCATCAACCACGTTATAAACAGTAGAATTGTCTACAACTTCATACTTAGTCGGGTCGATAGTAATGGATTCTTTTGCATTACTCTTTCCGGCGATGCTCGCCAAATAATCGGCATATTGGCCGATTTGAGCAGAGTCATCCTGAGCGCCGGTTTTGCCGGTTGCACCTGCCACGGCAGCCGAAGCTGACGGAACGAGCACAAACGAGACCATCATAGCGATAGTCATCATCAAGCTGAGCAATCGGATTGTACTTGATTTCATGTCTTCACCTTCATAAGAATTTATTAAACATGCCCCTTGCAAGAGCCATCAAAGCAGACAAAGGCCCACTTTGTATACTGTTCTACGTTGTATTATCCTATAATTTGGACGTTTTGTCAACAGATTATTGTCAAAATTTCACTAAAAAAGACAATATTTTTTAAATTTTTATGCCAACTCTTATATGCAATTTCTCTTTTTGATTTAATTATATGGCCATTTTGTTGTGAAATTGCACAAAAACCACAAAATGTGGTGAGTTGGTAAAATTTGTCACTACACGTTGCAAAATAACTTGTTTTTACCCCATTGACAAAATTTTTTTCATTCCCTCTTGACATGACATTTCAAGAAGCGCTTTAATGGCTGTTTTTTGACCGTAAAACAGCTAAAAATGAGACCAAAACTGACACAGATCGGGTCCAAACAAAACAGAATATTACCCAAACAACCTCATAAACAGAGGTGGTCGAGTGGCTATAAAGATTGCCCCGACAACAGCAAAACCCCGATGCATTCCAAAGGAACGCATCGGGGTTTTATAAATTTTATGCTATTGCTCTATGGCAAGGATTATTTACCGTAGAGTTCCTCGAGTTTTTCAAGGTGTGCTCTGTTAGCCTTTGCCTGTTCTGCTGCCTGCTCGAAGAGAGCTTCTGCTCTTTC
>JAZRMK010000048.1:0-78753 GCA_045647525.1 Acutalibacteraceae bacterium | reverse complement strand
GTCAACGGAGTAAAACCATAATAAAAAATCATTATAAATACAAAGCGTGTGCTAAATTGGCACACGCTTTTTTATATTGTTTGAAACAGCGGTAAATCTGTGATATAATTTTAAAAACAAAAAATTTTAAAAAAAGTTATATAATAGTTGCATATTTTAGGGCAACAAACGCCGTTTTTCTCCGTATATATGAAGGGACTTTTTGTTCCTTACAAAATAAAGGAGTAAAATATGTATTACAAAAGGTTGAAAGGGCAAATTCTGTTTGAACAGCACTACGAAAAAGCGAGGGGTGACACCTTTGACCCGCCATTGACAGACAGGGATAATTTCTATTATTGGGTCGCTGTGATAGACGAAAGAACATGTCCTGAGTGTTATCGTCATCATGGAAAGTATTTTTCAAGGTATGATAATCCGGAAGAATATAATCATAAGCACGCCGGTTGCCGTTGTACGCGCATTTCGGTAAAAGGGGTAAAGGCGGGGTTGGCAACCAAAAACGGTTTGGACGGGGCCGATTGGTATTTGAAATATTACGGTCGCTTGCCTGACTATTATATTTCTGAAGAGGCTTTGAAAAAGTTGGGTTGGAATTTAGGTGACCGTCCGTCGCAGTTTGCACCCGGGAAAATGCTGACAATGGGAGTATATGAAAACAAAAAAGGTATTTTACCTGATGCACCCGGCAGAATTTGGTATGAAGCTGATATAAATTATACGCCCGGACGGAGAAATTTGCACAGGGTTGTATGGTCAAATGACGGACTTGTATTTGTTACGTATGACCATTATATGACATTTTATGAAGTTTATTAAGGAGAGATTATTATGATAGCAGACAAAACAGTTGTAGTAGATTTAACAAAATGCAAACATGTGGGCATGCTTCAGCCGATTATAAAAGAAGCGTTCGATTTTCCTGATGGATACGGCCATAACTGGAGTGCGTTCATAGACTTTTTATTTGTGGAGTATCCTGTTACCAAAGTAGTGGTCAAGGGTGCAGGCACATTGCCGCCGATTTTTAAAAGAGACATGGAAATTTTCCTTGAAATTCTTGAAGATATGAAAAAGCACTGCGAAGGGTACAATATAAATTTCGATTACGAGTTTGATTGATAAAACAAAACTATTCAGGGATGAGATTGTAAATATGAAAATGATGGATTGTGTAGAAGTAATTGTTGAAAAAGAACAATATGCTAAAGACGGTGTTCATAAAGGTATGCAAGGCGTTATTTGGTTAGAGGAATCAATTGATGGAACTTGGGATGTATTTTTTGATTTATGGGGTGAACATGCACCAATAGGTGATATTTCCATAAAAGAGGAAGATTTGAAGCTTATCCCGAGAATGGATGCAAGAATTAACGAAAAAATTAAAGCGGAATGGGAAAAGAAATCCTGATTTGTTAGGGAGATTATTGCGATGACAGAAAAACAAATAACCATTGACTTTTCAAACTGCAATAATTGGGTCGAGGCTCATGAATTGATAAAAAAGGAGTTAGAACTACCCGAATTTTACGGTTGCAATTTGGACGCATTGTGGGATGCTGTTACGGGTTTAATGTATGTTCCTGTAAATATAAAAATAATTTTCAAACCTGAAACTGTTGCAGCAGAGAAACTTGCGGATGAAATTGAAAAAATAATTCAGGTGTTTCAAGAAGCAGAAGAAGAGTATAATCAAATAAGATTAACTGTTGAAAAATAATTTTATGGTGTTCTCTTGACATTTTCCCCTGCCGCATGGGATACGATAAGCGGCTTTTTGAAGGAAACCGAAACCACTCCCCAAGATTACGATATGATTTTGACGGGTGACTTGGGGTTTGTAGGCTCCGACCTTTTGAAAACAATTGCAAAAGAGGACGGCGTCGATCTTTCGAACCATAACGACTGCGGAATGATAATATTCGACCGCGATGTGCAGGATGTTCATTCGGGCGGTTCGGGTTGCGGCTGTGCGGGCAGTGTGCTCTGTTCGTACATTCTGCAAAAGATGGAGCAAGGAGAGTTGAAAAATGTGCTTTTTTGCGCCACCGGAGCCTTGATGTCAACTACGTCCAATCAGCAGGGCGAAACGATACCTTCAATAGCACATTTGCTACACATGTCAACGGAGTAAAACCGTCATAAAAATCATTATAAAGGCAAATAATATGAAAATGATGGATTGTGTAGAAGTAATTGTCGAAAAAGAAAAGTATGTTAAAGACGGAGTTCACAAAGGAATGCAAGGGTGGATTTGTCTGGAGCAACGCACAGAAGGATGGTGGCTTGTAAATTTTCCACAGTATGGTGAAAAAGAAGACATTGCCGAAATTTCAGTTAAAGAAGAGGATTTAAAAACTATTCCTGTAATGAACGCTATTGTTAATGAGAAAATCAAAGCTCAATTTGGGGATTAAAACACAAACTCTGCAAATATAATATACTCATATAACCTCGATATAAAGGAGATTTTATATGAGAAAATCCATTTACCGTTGGCAGATAATAGGGTTTGTTTTTACCGGCGTTTTGGGAGTGTTGCTCCATTTTCTTTACGATTGGACGCAAAACGGGTTTGTTGCTCTGTTCTCGGCAGTAAATGAGTCCATCTGGGAGCACATGAAACTGCTGTTTGTTCCAATGATTATTTTTGCTTTCATTGAGGGCCGTCATTTCGATAAAAAATATGAAAACTTCTGGTGTGCAAAACTTTTTGGCATTCTTACGGGCCTTATTCTGATACCGGTCCTTTATTACACGTACACAGGCGTTCTGGGTGTGTCGGCTGATTGGTTCAATATCGCAATATTTTTCATTGCGGCCGCAGTTTCCTACGCGTTGGAAACAAGGCTTATCAAAAGTGGAATGCGTTGCCTTATTTCGCCGGCAACGGTAAAGGCGGTTGTTATTTTTATCGCTGTTATATTTGTGATATTCACGTTTGTTCCGCCGACAATACCGTTGTTCGAAGATCCCACTGCAACCCGTGGATTATTGGCAGTGCGGTCGTAAAACGTTGCCTTAACATATAATAATGTTGGGGTGATATTGAATGAACTCCTGCGAATTGACGGCGTCGGTGACGGCTGTTGCTAATGCTATTTCTTGCAAACTGACTGACGAGGAGTTGACACTTTTGGCTTCGGTTCTGGTGCAACTTGGCGACACACTTGTCACCATTGTAACGCAAAGGGCACTGTGCAGAAATGATTTGCAGATAAAGTGAGTATTAACGCGCTTTTATGGGTATAATTGTCATAAAGGAGCGCGTCGTATGGAAATAGTGAAAGTGATTCTTACATCAACACTGTCGGCGGTTGCTTTGTTTGTCATTGCCAAAATAATGGGACACAAGCAGATGTCACAGCTTGATTTTTTTGATTATATTACGGGCATTACAATCGGTTCGGTTGCCGCCGAACTTGCAACCGAATTAAAAGACCCTCTAAACCCGCTTATAGCTATGTTTGTGTATGGCGCAATAGCCGTTTCTTTGACATTGGTCACAAGCAAGTTTCCCCGAATGCGTAAATTTGTCAACGGTACGCCCACTGTTATTTTGGATAGCGGTAAAATATACAGAAAAAATATGAAAAAAGCCAAGTTGGATCTGAGCGAGTTTATGGTGATGTGCAGGCAAGAGGGGTATTTTGACCTTAACGACATTCAGACTGCCGTTTTCGAATATAACGGAAGGTTAACAGTGTTGCCCAAAGCCACAAAACGTCCCGTAAATCCGACCGATATGAAAATGGTGCCAAAACCCGAAAAAATCGGCACCGAGGTCATTATTGACGGTAGAGTGCTTGACGACAATCTCACACGCAAGGGACTTGACATAAAATGGCTGCAAAGAGAATTAGAGTTGCATGGCTATAAAAGTGCAAAAGAAATTTTTCTGGGCGTTTGTGATGATGAAAATCAGTTGACTTTGTTTGAGTTGGAGTAAACGTGTCGAAATATGTCGATACAGTGGTGATGGTTTAAACCCAAATCGGATTAAAAAGCAGGGCGACCTGCTTTTTTTGTTTTCAATATCATATAATTTGTTAAAACAGACATTATTTACATATTAAAAGTTACACTTTTGGAACTTTTGTTGCACCTTCTTCACCTTGACAAAGCGGTGCCTTGTGTTATAATTATTTTGTAAGTGTTTACTTAAATTTTTTAGAGTATGAATTTTGTATTAAAAGCTCCAAATTTGCTTTTAAGATAAATCAACTAAATATACACAGAAAGGTGATTTAGATGAGTAAAAAATGTTTAAAATGCAACCAGATTTTAGACGATGATGCAATCTTTTGCGCCGCGTGTGGCTCTAACGAGTTGGAAGCGGTAGTCGAGGCTCCTGTTGAAGCTGCCGCAGTGGCAGTTGAAGAACCGGCTGTCGAGGCTCCCGTTGAGGAGACTCCCGTGGTAGAGGAAGCACCCGTTGTTGAAGATGCGGTCATTGACGAGGCAGCAGAACCCGCCAGAAAACCTCGTAAGAAGATGAAGCTTTGGCAGAAGATAACTGCTATCGCTGTGCCCACTGTTGCAGTAGTGCTTGCAGCTTTGCTTATTGTCCTTAACTGGACCGCTGTTGCAGGTTTCTTTGTAAAGATGTTCGGTTCTGACCAGCAGTATATGAGTTATGCGGCGAAATCAACCGTTACTGAGGCTACCGATGACGGCTTGAAGCAGTATGACAAGTGGCTTGATGCTTTGAAAAACGGCTCTGCCGCAAGCGGAACATTAAAAATCACCGTTGGCGAGGAACTTGAAGATATTGTTTCGCAATACCTGCTCGCTACTACTGATGGCAAAATTGACCTTAGTTGGATAAACAACGCAACCATCAAGTTCGATGTGAATTCTAAGGGAAATGCAATGCAGCTTGGTCTGTCCATACTTGATAATGCAAACGAATTTATCGGCGCAAAACTTATATTTGACGGCAAAGAAAATGTATATGTCGATTTGGGCGAATATGCCAATGGCATTTTGAAACTCAGTCTTGCAGACGCAGGCGTTGAGATGGGTCAGATTGAAGACCTTACCGGTATGATCGCCGAGATTGCTCCTGAATCCAAGGTTCTCGACAAACTTATCGAAAGATATATTGATATCGTTCTCGGTTGCCTTGACGATGTTGAGGAGTCGAGCGACACAGTTAAGATTGAGGGCGTTGAGCAGAAGTTCACCGTTTCCGAGATCACCATTGACAGCAAAACTGTAATGAGCATCGCCAAAGAGGTCTTAAAGGCCGCAAAGAGCGACGAGGAAATCAAGGATATCATCAAGAACGCAGAAAAGGTGCTCGTTGACCGAGAGATGCTTGATGAAGAATCGGATATCTACGGCGATTTTAAAGAGATGGTCAGCGACCTTTTGGAAGAATTGAAGAATGTCGATACAAGCGAAGATGATGAAGAGGTTGTCCTTAAACTTTACATCAACGGTGCAAGTGAAGTAAAGGGTATCGTTATTGAGGTTGAGGACGAGGAACTCGGCGGTTGGATCACCGTTAACAAGGGCAAGAATGTTGCCTCAAAAATCTGGATAAATGACACTCAAAGCGGTGATGAACAGGTCATATTTAAAGGCTCCGGCGAAGTTAAGGGCGGCAAACTTAATATGAAATACACCTTGACTGCTATGGGTGAAAAACTCGGCACTTTGGAAATTTCCGACTATGACTACAAAGCAGCCAAGGATGGCTACATCAACGGCACATTTAAGATCACTCCCGACAAAGAGTTTGTTGAAAATTACGTTCCGGCTGGCGTTGCTGAAATATTCGAAGATATTTCTTTGAAAATTACTTTGGCACAGTCTGAAACCAAGAACTCCTTGGATTTCAAACTTTTGAGAGAAAGCAAAGAGCTTCTCGGCATTAAACTCGACGTAGAGAAGAAGGACGCTACCAAAGTTGAGATTCCTTCCGGAAATATCGTTGACGGTATTGAAAACTTTACTCTCGACACCGATAAATTGCTCAAAAAGTTCGAGGCAAGTTCATTCTATGACGGCATCTCGTCACTGGTAGAGATGTTTATGAGTGGCGGCCAGGATTCGTCGAATGATTATTACGATGATTACTACGATGATTATTATGGCGACTACTACGACGATTACTACGGCGATTATGACGATTATTATGACAACAATTACTACGATGACTACTACGGCGGCTATGTAGACGAGTATTGATCGGTCGATTGGCAAAACATTACGTGAAAAACGGCGTTGACTACGGTCAGCGCCGTTAATTCATAGAGTTGGAGAGATTATGAATAACGAACTCACACAGCTTGATATAAAGAAAATGCAGGAAGAACTCGAACATCGAAAATGCGAGTTAATGCCTGAACTTATTGCCGAGGTTCAGTTGACCCGTTCGTACGGAGACCTCAGTGAGAATTTTGAGTATAAAGCTGCAAAACAGGCACTTAATAAAAACAAGGGCAGAATAAGGTATCTGGAAAAAATGATAAAGACCGCCCGTATAATTGAGGACAGTTCGGCACAAGATGAGGTGGGGCTGTACGATAAGGTGACTTTGCTTTTTGTTGAGGATGGTGACGAGGATACGGTTCAGGTTGTGACAACAGTAAGAACCAACCCGTTGGATAGCCGAATCAGCAAGGAATCCCCGTTAGGCAGGGCGATTTTAGGAAGAAAACAGGGTGACAGAGTTACCGTTTCGGGCGAGGCAGGGACTTACACTGTCGAGATAAAGTTTATCGAAAAGAGCGAGGACGACGGCTCGGCACCGCTTTTGTAGGAATGTTGTTTGCAAACCACTTGCATATATAAAATTAAAGTGATATAATTCTTACGAATTCGGAAGTTTTAAGTAAACGGAGGTTTATTTATGAAGAATGTTAAACTTAAAGTAAGGACTGTTTTTCGCAACACCTTGGCATTAGGTTTGGTATTGTGTATGCTGTTTTTGGCTTCCTGCAAAAATAGCGGAACCGAGAGCACTGCTTCGTCGGGTTTGAATTCGGGCACGGTTTCGGGTGGGACGCCCACACCAACGCCCAGACCAACATACCATATGGATGCAACTTGTGTCGATTCTACCGACCCTGATAAATATTTTACAAAGTGGCAGGTAATAAGCAAAGGAGAAGTAGTTGATTCCTTTAAACGCGACGAGTCGATCACTTTCGGCTATCCTGATGAATATTTTGCTTTGCCCGGCATTTCTACATTCAGAGGTAATAACTACCGTAATGATGCCACCTACGGCACAGGAAATGTTGTCAACAAGACCTTGACACAGGTCTGGCAGAAGGATGTTGGCTGGTACAATGGTTGGGGCGGCAGCGGTTGGACAGGACAACCGCTTTTGGCTCAGTGGGACCAGGCAAGTAAGAATATTATGACCAATATGTATGACAGCGCCAAGAACAAGAAGGATCTTGTAGAGGTCATCTATGCAACACTGGACGGAAATATCTATTTCTATGACCTTGATACCGGTGCATACACCCGTGATCCTCTTTATATAGGTATGAACTTTAAGGGCGCAGGCGCTATCGACCCCAGAGGTTATCCTGTTCTTTATGTCGGAGCAGGTATTGCCGCAGGCAGCAGAACACAAAGAATATTTGCGATAAGCCTTATCGACGGCAAGATACTCTACGAGCGTGTCGGTTCTGACTCATACGCTTGGCGTAGTTGGTGTGCGTTTGACTCGTCGCCCATAGTCGATGCCGAGACCGATACTCTTATCTGGCCCGGCGAAAACGGCATTCTTTATACCATTAAGCTCAATACGGTTTATGATAAAAACGCGGGCACAATTACTATGGACCCCGAAGAAGCCGGCAAGATCCGTTATAGAACAAAGGGTACCGAAATGGGCTACCGAGTAGGTTTTGAGGCGAGTTGTGTAATCGTTGACCGATATCTTTACATTTCGGAAAACGGCGGTATGTTCTTCTGTATGGACCTTGATACTATGGAAGTCGTCTGGGCGCAGGATACACTGGATGATTCAAACTCCACACCCGTTTTTGAATGGGGCAAGGACGGCAACGGATACATTTACACTGCACCGTCACTCCGCAAAACCGCAAGCGGTGGCGAAGGACGGGGCTCGGGTGAGATCTATATCTACAAGCTTAACGCCAGAACGGGTGAAGTTGTGTGGAAGGCACCCTACACCGTAAATTCTATTCCCGATGTTTCGGGCGGCTGTCAGGGTTCTCCGTTGCTCGGCCGCGAAGGAACCCAGCTTGAAGGGCTTATAATCTATCCGATAGCCCGTTGTCCGAACTTGTATGACGGCAAGCTGGTTGCGTTTGACACTGAAACAGGTAAAATAGTTTGGGAATACGCAATGAATTCGTACACTTGGAGTTCACCGGTAGCAGTTTACAATGCCGACGGCACAGCTTATGTCGTTTCGTGTGACTCGGCAGGTAATGTTCGTTTGCACGATTCCAAAACAGGAGCTGAACTCAGCAAAGTAAACATCGGCTCAAACTGCGAAGCTTCACCTGTTGTTTTTGGAGATAGACTTGTAATAGGTACCCGAGTTACCGGTATTTACGGAATAAAGATTTCTTAAAAGTAACAAAAACAGCCCTTTATAAAGGGCGGTTTATTTATATGTCTTTGGGACCATAATATAAAAAGAAATTTAGCCCAAGTCGAAAATCGTCGAGAGAAAAATTTATGATTTTAAAAAATAATGCTTGCAATTTTGGATAATATAATGTATAATACATTTTGCACCGAAAAAGTGCAAACAAAATATCGCGGGGTAGAGCAGCCTGGTAGCTCGTCGGGCTCATAACCCGGAGGTCGTCGGTTCAAATCCGGCCCCCGCAACCAAAATGAAACACTCACCATTTGGTGGGTGTTTCGTTTTTATTACAGAGATGTATTTTGAACCGACGACCGATGGGTTCCCGGGGTGAGGTTGCGAGCGCGTCCTGTGGACGATGCAGCGAGCAAAACGAAGCGCAGCGGTCGACAGAGGCGAGGGTGCGTATCGGCGCCCGAGAAAATGTCGGGCACCGCAAGAGGGCAAGCAGGCAAAGCCTGCGCGAAACGGTTCAAATCTAATATAAGGTGGAAAAATCACAGTTTTTATGATATAATCAGTTTAACAAATAAGAATTTATGAGGTGAAATAATGGGAGATGAATGTTTAATTTGTAAAGCACAGCTGGAGTATCTGGACGCAGATACTGTAATGGAATGTGCTATTTGCCATAAAAGAGAAGACAGCAAAACAAGATGTATCAACGGTCATTATGTTTGCAATGAATGTCACACATCTGGAATGGACAGCATTTTTTCATTATGCCTAAACGAAAAATCAAAAAATCCCGTTTATATACTCGAAAAAATGATGTCGCTCGATTTTTGTCACATGCACGGCCCAGAACATCACGTGATGGTTGGAGCGGCATTACTTACTGCATACAAAAATGCGGGCGGTATTTTGGAATTAGAAATGGCACTTTCCGAGATGTATAAAAGAGGAAAGCAAGTTCCAGGAGGAGCATGCGGATTTTGGGGAGCGTGTGGTGCAGGAATCAGTGCTGGAATGTATGTGTCAATCGTAACCAAAGCAACTCCGTTGGCTGCTGAAGCATGGGGACTATCAAACCAAATGACAGCGAGAACATTAAATGCTATTGGTCAGAACGGTGGACCTCGTTGCTGCAAGAGGGATTCGTATCTAGCCATTATAGAAGCAGTTGGTTTTACGAGCGAAAAGTTAGGCGTTAAAATGGAACTGGATCAAGTGATCTGTTCCCGTTCTCATTTGAACAATCAGTGCTTGCAAAAGAAATGTCCATTTCATAAAAAGCCTTTCAAATTATAAGAGTATGTGGTATAATATTGGCAGCAAACGGAGTTGCATTTTTGTGTATGCAACTTGGATTGTACATACTTTCATTTAAAAAGGAGATTAGTAAAATGAAAAGATTTATATCGTTACTTCTTATAATGCTACTGATGTTGTCGTTTGTAGCTTGCGGTAAAGAAACACCAGCAGACGATACCGATGCAGATGTGTCGCAAGGCGAAAATAATGAGAACGACGACGACAACGTGTCCCAAGGCGATGCCGTAGGTTCTGTTTATCAGGTCACAAAGGAACAATGGGAGACGGCGTTCGAGTATGGAGAAAACGGTGAAACTTTGCTTGAAGCTTTGAGCAACCATACTTGCCATTATGTATCTGAAAACGGTATGGAGTCTGTTTATAAACAGGTTCCGGAAGAAAACCTTTATTATGAAAACTCATTGTCATACGAAAGAGAGTATTATTATGCCCATAAAGGTGATGCAGTTGATGTTTATGTAAATGATTATAACGGCTGCGTTCTTTTGCCTGACGAAAGTTGGGAAGATCAGAAATTAAATGCAACCGATAATTTGAAATATGACATAGGCTATTTTGCCCTTGCTTATGATTATGACAACGTGACTTTTTCGGAAACCGAAAACGCTTACATATATACTATGAACTGTGAAATAAAAATTTATTTCGAAAACGGTAAATTAGTTCGTCTGACATTGGTTAACTCTCGCGGTGCAATGAGTGATTACAGTGAATTAGGCACTACCAAAATAACCTTGCCAGCGGAATACGAAGTGCTCAATTAAATAGATGTCATAATAGTATTTGAATTATGCAAAGAAAAAATCCTCGGAAATTTTCCGAGGATTTTTTGACTTTTTACTCTTAATATTCACACTTCGCTGTTTAATAGCTCTGCCCGATAAGGCCTTTGGAAATAATGAATAAAAAGTAAAGTGGTGATGAGTGTTGCGCTATTCAATGGATTTTCGCTTTTGACAGAAAACAATCTTTTAACAAAGGAATAACAGCATAATCCTTTAACGGACAGAATATATCATAGTTGAAAAAGTAACGGGCAAACTTTACCGTTGCCGGAAGGAAAAGTTTGCTAAAAAGGTTACAGTATAGTAACGGAATTTGACTTTTCTTGTCGAAAAGAGTATAATTTTCGTGTGTTCAACATTCGACACAGAATGTATCCGGTCTTTAAGGCTTATTGCGGCTGCCGAACAAGAAATAAGGATACAAAAATTAAAATTGAGGGATTGATATGAGGGAATTGTGTTTTAAGCTTTTCGAAAAGTCTCATTTTAACACCGGTATTGCCATAACGCCGTTCTCGTTGCCACACATCGTATTTATAGTTCTTATTGCGGGCAGCATTGTGGCTCTTTGGCTTTCGGCAAAGGGAAAATCAACAGAGTCAAAACAAAAGGTGTTGCGCCTTTTGGCTTATTCGTTGGTAGCGTCTTACCTTTCTGACTTTTTTGTTCACGAATTTGTTTACGACGGCTTGAACACCGATAAACTGCCGTTCCATATTTGCACGGTGCTTTGTCCTTTGGTGGCAATTTCACAGTTCAACCTAAAAGGTGACAAAATCAGAGAACCGATAGCCATTCTTGCGATACTTGCACCGCTTATGTATCTCTGCTACCCTGCAAACATCGGAAGTGGTGAACCTTGGTGCTATCAGGCTGTTCAGACAATGTTCTATCACGGCGTTCTTCTTGCCTGGGGTGTATTGACAGTAGCCTTCGGCTTGATTGATGCTCAGATTAAGAATGCATGGAAATGTGGCGTATTGCTCGTTGTTATAACACTTTGGGCAAAATTAGGAAATATTTTGCTTGAACATAACTGGTTCTTTTTGGAAGAGGATGCTCTTTACATAGGTCTTGTAGAAGGCGGAATAATCCCCAAATGGTCGCTTATGATTATAAATCCGATAGTATTTTTCTTGGCAGTTTTATTTATTTACGGATTGATCTATGCGGTTCGTTCTGTGATTAAAAAGAGAACCGTTGTAATTGCATAAAAAAGAAACCTGTGCACGGATAAAATGTGCACAGGTTTTTTTAACACCCAACATAATTATTATAACAATTTTAAAAGGGCGTGTCAATGCTCGTTTGACTATTTCTGTGTTTTGCATAATTCTGAGGTTTTAACTTTATGCAGTGTTGCGAATTGAAATAGGGCAAAGAATATGCTACTATAAAGATGCAGAAAGGATGAGCCCAATGTACAGGTGAAATACCGAAACCCATCAAAAAATCCACTGCACAAAACCCAATTACCCGACGCCAAAAAGTGCTTCTCACTTTACGGGATTTATAATATAATACGGATTTAAGGTCAAAACGGGCGTGACGGGTGAAAGAAAACGGTTTTGGAATTAAGAAAAGAGAGGTTAAAAAGATGTTGGATATCAAGAGTTCAGAAAAATAACCCTTGACGAGAGGTTGAAGCCTTGAATCAAGGGTTGTTTTTTTGTGCTTTTGCGGCATTTACTACTGTAAAAAGCTCCGAAAAGGAGTCTTTTTGTTTTAATTTTATCACATAGGTAGAAAAGTTCATAAAGCTATGATATAATTAAACAGTAAGAATTCGAGAGGTATATTTATGAGAGAGAAGCTTTTTACAGATGAACTTAAAACGTTGAAATGGCAAAACTTCGTGTTGTTGCTTGTAGCAGGAACTATAAACGCCATCGGGGTTACTATGTTTATTGCTCCGGTTAATTTGTACGACAGCGGCATTTCCGGCACATCGATCCTGCTTTCACAGGCTACCCCGCCGTATATGACACTTTCGGTGTTTTTGTTGATTTTGAACATTCCGTTGCTTTTATTCGGCTTAAAACATCAGGGCTCGGCTTTTACCGTTTATTCTGTGTTTGCGGTTGTAATTTATTCGTTGGCGTCATGGTTGATAAATGACGTATTGCCTGTTGATGTAAGCGTTGCATCGCCTCTGGCAGGAAAAGACCTGCTCCTTTGTGCGCTATTTGGCGGTGTTATATCGGGTGTCGGCAGCGGTCTTACCATTAGATACGGCGGTGCGATTGACGGCATAGAAGTTATGGCAGTGATTTTCGCTAAAAAGCTCGGTATAACCGTGGGCACATTTGTTATGATATATAACGTTATACTTTATGTAATATGCGGAATCGTAATGGCCGACTGGACGTTGCCTCTTTATTCGATTGTTACATACGCCGCAGGGCTTAAAACGGTTGACTTTATCGTTGAGGGCTTTGACCGTTCAAAAGAAGTAATGATAATAACCGAAAATGCTGATGAGGTTAGTGCTGCTTTGATGAAAGAGTTTGAGTGCGGAACGACTAAAATCGCGGCTGTCGGCGGTTACTCGAACGCCGATAAAACCATTATTTATTTTGTAGTTAACCGTTTTCAGTTATCTAAAATGAGGGGTATTATACGTGCGATAGACCCCAAGGCGTTTGTGACAATAAGTGAAGTTGCTGACGTTTTCAAGTGTAACGATTAAGGTTTTTGAGGAGTTTAAAATGGAACAGGAAAGATTGCACTCCGAGTGCATAAAGTGTCTTTTAAATAAATTTTTGAAAAAGTTGCCCGACGATGCGGCCGAGGAGTACAAACTTCAATTTGTTCAGAAACTTTTGAAAATTTTATCCGAAGCTAAGCTTAGCGAAAGCGCTCCGATTGTTATGAACAAAATTGAAAAGGAACTCGGAACAACAGACGATTTTTCCAAGGAAAAACATTTTTTCAATGAGCTTATGATGTCAAAAGTGCCATACATAAGTAAGAAAATCGAAAGTGCAACCGACCCGTTGAAGTTGGCAGTGCATTTTGCAATGCTTGGCAATTATATTGATTTTGGTGCGATGGACAGTGTCAGCGAAAAAGCTTTAGAAGAGAAACTTGATTCAGCAGAGGATATAGTTGTTGACAACACTGAATTAGAGAATCTTAAAAGTGAACTGGCAACGGCAAACAGATTGGTTTACCTCACCGATAACTGTGGCGAGGTCGTGATGGATAAATTATTGATTGAGCAAATCAAAAAAGCGTTTCCAAAACTCAAAATCAACGTTTTGGTAAGAGGAAGACCTGTTTTGAATGATGCTACTATGGAAGATGCAGAGCAGATAGGGCTTACAAAAGTAGTTGATGTTTGCGGCAACGGTTCGCGATTTGCGGGAACGGTTTTGGAAGATGTGTCAGAAAACGCATTGAAAATAATTGATTCGGCAGACCTTATAATCGCAAAGGGTCAGGCAAATTTCGAAACATTGCGTTATTGCGGCAAGAACATCTACTATCTGTTCCTTTGCAAGTGCAAAATGTTCAGTTCGCGTTTCGGCGTAGCACCGCATACGGGAATGCTGTTGAATGATTTAAGAATGAAGTAGAGGAGAATTATAGTGGAACTTCGGCCTATAACCAAAAAGGATATAAAGTGTCTTGACGGCTTTTCGTATGGCAAAATGACCTTGGAGGAAAAGCAGAAAATGATCGAGGAATCGGTCGAGCGCTTGCACGATGGAAAGTATTTCGAAATGTTTTTGGTGTTCGAGGGCAATAAATGCATAGGTGTAATGAATGTTTGCTCGCACACCGACTGTATTGTGAGCATTGGACCTGAAATTTTGGAGTCTGAGCGTCATAAAGGTTACGGGTTTGAAGCTATGATAGCTGTTTGCTCTTTGATGTGCGAAAAGGATTACACCATAGCCGTTGCTGACGTTGTTTCCGACAATATTGCAAGCATAAAATTGCACGAAAAACTGGGATACGAAAAAGAACGTACTTATAAAAAGGAAGACGGAAAAGAAGCGCACCTCTATCTCCGCACATTGAGAGAGTTCGGTGAACTTTAAAACCGAACAGAAGTCGTAAAGCCTTCTGATTTAATGACTGCCAATCAGCGCAAAAGAAAATTTGACTGTAAATAAACAAATGCGTAATAAAAAACCTCCGAAGTGTTGCTCTTCGGAGGTTTTTGTATTTGATGAGAAATGGCACTCATAAAGTGTCATTTTCGGTGGGGGAGGAATGGCGAGTTTTAAAGAATTCCTTTAAAACTTTAAACGGTATTACTTGTGTTAACCCAAACACGATGAGTCCGGCTGCAAATATTTTTGATAGATAAAATGTGTCTATCATACTGTTGAGCATCACCCCAACTCCCACACCGATTATGCCACCCAAAATCACATTTAGGACGGTTTTCCATTTTATCATATTTTTGAAAGTGTAGGTGATGACAGCAACCGTGCCGACAGGCAAGAAGGCAAGAAGATTTATACCGCCTGCCTTTTGCGGTGCGATATCGGTGAAGAGCGAAAAGTACATTAGCAGTATGCCACCGCCGCCCAATCCCAAACTTCCGACAAAGCCTGAAATAAAACCTGCAATAATGGTAAGCAAACTCATTTCAGTAAGAGCCTCACTCCCGCAATAAGAATAAAAATTCCGAAAATGCGTCGCAATGTTCCGGAGGGGATCTTTCGTAGCAGCAGAGCACCTGTCACAGCTCCGACAACACCTGACGGAATGTAAGGAACGGCGTCGGCTACTGTGACCGAGCCATTTAAAATGTAGAGTGATGCACTCAAAACCGACAGCGGTGCAATAACCGCAACCGAGTTGGCGTGGGCAGTTTTGCGGTCAAGCCCCGACGATTTTAAAAGCGGTACGGCAACCAAGCCTCCGCCTGCACCGAAAAGACCGTTCAAGAACCCTGCCGTCACTCCGCCTGAAAAAAGGAAGAGTGACTTTCTGCTTTTCTTTAAATTCTTCACTTTATCTCAAAAGTTCCTGTATGTCGTCCATTATTCCCGAAACGGTTCTGGCGGCGCGATTGGTACATTTTCTCATTCGGCGGCTTTTAGAACAAACACACTTCACTGCAACCGCAACGCTGATACCTGCAAGTATTCCCCAAGCCATACCTTTGGCAAAACTCATACATCTTTTCATAAAATTCACCTCAAAAAAATTGTTCTTTGTTATTTTTTCGGAATAAGGGCGAATTATGCTTTTTTTGTCTTAAATTTTGCAAATTTTATAATTACGCCAAAACTTTCTATTAAAAGTCATTTTATGCCAAAACAAATCAAAAATATTAAGCACAGTGTGACACTTTGTGTCAAACATATTGCCGTATAATACCCGTGACGGATTATGTAAAGGACTGTGAAAAATGAAGGAAATGGCAAACGCAAAAACTGTGGTATTTGAAGATGCGGGTGAACGGTTGGGCGCTATTGTATATCATATAGTATCGTTGATTTTCGGATTTTTAATGTCAAGAACAACACTCTGGGGCGGAATAGCACCGCTGGGTGCTGCAATAACGGCAGGGTTGCCGATGAAGTATATGTTTTCAACGGCATTGGGTGCGTTTTTTGGATACATATTTCCGCCCTTTTCGGTATCAGCATTTAAATATGCGGCGGCTTTAATTGCAATCGTCGCGATAAGATTTATATTAAGCGGAGTAAAACCTGTTTTCAAAAATCCGCTTTGGTCAGGCGTTGTTGCGGCAACCGTTGTGTCGGGTGTAGGTGTTGCGGCGGCAGGACAGTCGTTTTTAAAAGAAGGCATATTAGGGGTGTCGGAAGGTCTGCTTGCAGGGGGCGGAGCATACTTTATACGCAGAGCAACTGCAATAAAATGGGAAAAGATTGCAGGGTTGACACAAGAGCAAACCGCCTCTACACTGATTGCCGTAAGTTTAGGCTTGATGTCGGTAATAAATGTTGAGGTAGCGGGCCTGTCCGTAGGCAAAACTTTTGGCATATTACTGATATTGTTCGCTGCGCGTTATGGCAGAGCAGGTGCTTCGGCTATTGCGTCACTTTCGGTCGGGTTTGCAAGTGTTGTGTCTGGGCAAAGTGTCGAAACTGCATTTATTTTGTCGATAACAGGGCTCGTAACGGGTGCATTTTGCAGTTTGGGGAAACTGATGGCGGCGATTTGTCCTCCTTCGGTTTGTCTGATGTGGGTAATTGTTTCTTCCGGCTCGGCAGTTTCAGTGTCGTCACTGTTGGAATCAATATTAGCAAGTGTCATTTTCCTGATAGTGCCGCGAAAGATTTCCGCAAGAATGGGTAGTGTTTTGAATCCGCGTGTCATCACGCCCGATACAGCAGGATTAAGAAGAACGTTGACAATGCGATTGGGCTTTGCTTCGGCGGCTTTAAAGGGAGTTTCCGAAACAGTTGAAGATGTGTCGAGGTGTTTGAGTCTTGCAAAAAAGCCTAATTTCGTCAATGTTTTACACGATGTTGAAAATGACGCGTGCCGAGGATGTACCTTTATGCTCAACTGTTGGGAGAAGAACCGAAAAACAACCGTTGATGCTGTTTTAGGTTTCTGCGAGGCAATAAGGTCTTGCCGACCGTTAGAGCTTGCCGATGTGCCTGACGAGTTTCGCGAAAAATGTTTAAGACCCGAGCGCTTTGAGGCATCGTTATGCCGTTATTACACAGACTTTTTAAGCGCAGTCTCGGCGGAAAAAAGAGTTTCGGAAATGCGAAGCGTGGTATCGGACCAGATGACCGGTGTTGCCGATATGCTGGGGGAGTTGTCGGAGGAGTTTCGCACTGCCCAAAGGTATGATATTGCCCTCGCAAACAGAGTTGCCGCCGCGTTGAGAGAGTTGGATTTAAGGGCAGACGAATGTAGCTGCGTGGTAGATAAATTCTCACGAATAACGGTTGAAATCAAACTACGAGAAGCACCCGAAATGCCCATTAACCGAGCGCGCGTTTTAGAACGGATAGAAGAGGTTTGCGAGCGTGAATTTGAACCGCCCGAAATAACCCGTTCAGGCAGAGCATATTACATCACCGCGACCGAAAAGGCGGTCTTTTCTGTCGACTGCTACTGCACCCAGTTTAATCAGGGCAAGAACAAACTCTGCGGAGATACCTGCCGGCATTTTTTCGACGGCAGAGGCCGTTTGGTAGTTATTTTAAGTGACGGAATGGGCAGTGGTGGAAGGGCTGCGGTCGATTCGGCGATGACTGCGGGATTGGCTGAACGACTGCATAAAGGAGGCTTCGGCTACGACAGCCCATTGAAGATGGTGAACTCTGCGATGCTTTTTACATCAAGCGACGAATCACTGGCAACGCTCGATATCTCCTGCATTGACCTTTTCAGCGGAAAAACAGAACTGCTCAAAGCCGGTGCGGCACCCACCCTTGTGCGCCGAAACGGAAGAACGGGCAGAGCAGAATGCAAAACCTTGCCTGCGGGAATTTTAAACGAGGTTGGTTTTGATAAAGCGGTGGTGACCTTAAAAGAGGATGACATTCTCATTATGGTGTCGGACGGAGTTACGACCGACGGCACCGACTGGATCTGCGCAGAAATCGAATCATGGCGCGGTGGCGGAGCAAAGCAGTTGTCGGAAAAAATCGCAACGGCGGCAAGGCGTAGACGCAGTGATGGTCATGATGATGATATAACCGTCTTCGCCGCGATACTGGAAAAGGCAGTGTAAACACCAAAACCTCCACGCTCTATATTCTGAGGCAAAGCAAGTGATTCTATCATCAAAGTATAAATAACAGCAACAGAAAACCCCTTCACTCTTTCGAGTAAAGGGGTTTATGTATGTTGCTGTTAATTTACGTAATGTTTGTAGCAATTCTCACAAATAGACATATATCCGTAATAATAGCTGTAATAGGAATACTTATCTCTTGCATAATTGCTGCACATATCACATTTTGTCATACAAGAATAGCAAATGTCATCATGGCTGGGATCGACTTCCATTAGTGTGTTGCATTCGGGGCAGGTGTGAGCAACATACCAGTTTTCTACATCGTCGGTAATTTCCTCGATTTCATCGTTGGAAATCTTTGACTTGCCGATATCGGTGATCTCGATTTCGTATTCTTTAGACCAGTCACCTTCGTCCAACTCGAGTGTTGCACCGATTACTTTGCCGCCTTTTACATCTATGGAAAGCGCAAATCCTTCGTCTTCTTGCCAGTCTTCTGCCAAGTCTTTCAATATTGTTACGCCGTCTTTTCTTACAGCATCACTGTCGTCTGCTATCTTGGCGAGTTCTTTGAACAGGTCCTTCCATTTTACCTCGAAGGAATAGGTGGTAACACCACCGGAAGATTTCTTTTCAAAACCGAGTTCGTCTTCTAACCATTCCTTATCATTAAGGTAATCCTTGCGCAAGGTCTTTAAGAAATCCTGCACCTCATCATCTTTGACATAGTCTTCGAGGTACATATTTTCAACAACATCATCCCAATCGGCATTCTTCTTTTTAAATACCGCGTTATATACGTCAAAGGCAGATTTTATAAAATCTGTGTCCATTTCGTCTTTGTCTTTATAAAAATCATTGCCGGTGTAGTAACAGTGTTCTTCGGTGATATAGTGTAAGCTATCATCGCCTTTTTCACCGCCTAAAACTTTGAAACTCTTCTTCTTTGTATCTACATTGACACGGAAGCTATAAGTTTGCGAATCAGAATCAATTGTTTCGGTTATTTTAATAGTCATACTGCCTGCGGCAACGGTTTTGCGTACGGCCGACATAAGCTTACCCAAAGGACCGCCTGCAAGACCAAACCACTCGGTTAAGAAACCGGCGGTAACGGTGCCCAAAAGAATGGCAGCTGCAAGAATTATGGCAATAGCCTTCTTGCCGAGCTTTTTGTATATCTTAGTGAGTTTAGTCTGTGGTTTCTCGGTTTCAACGACAAGTTTTGAGGGGTTGGGCACAGTTTCTTCGATGGTCTCTTCAACTACTTCGGCAGCAGTTTCAGGAACACCCTCAGCAACAGGCTTATCAGCAATTTCTGATGCAGGAACGGCTGCCGGGTTGGCAATCTCGGTCAACTTCAAACCGCAAATGTCGCAGAATAAAGAACCTTCTCCAAATTCTTTGCCGCAGTTAGTACAGTGTTTCATAATAATTCCTCCTAAATAACGATTTTTCCTACAAAATAAGTTTAGATTCAACAGCCGAAAAAGTCAATATTATAGGGTGTTTCGTCGTGCTACTTTACGTAGCACTGCTGTTTTGACTTTATGTTATCAAGCAAAACGTCAAATCAAAATCTCGCGGATTTTCAAAATGAATCCTTTAAGGAATTTAAAAACCGCTTTAAAAACAGTCTTTAAAGACGGGTTCATACGTTGATTTTAGCGGAATTTACGCTAAATGTCAATAGCTGTTTACATGCAAAATTATAATTATTACATAACGTATGTTGAGGTGAATGTATGCAATATCGCAGAATTCGTGATTTAAGGGAAGACCGTGACCTGACGCAAAAGCAGATGGGTGAAATACTCTCTTGCAGTCAACGAGTTTACAGTAATTATGAACGAGGCGAATTGGATATACCGACCGAGATTTTGATAAAGCTTGCCGATTTTCACGGTGTTTCGGTCGATTATATTTTAAACAGAACAGATAAAAAAGACTGATGTTTTGGAAACCCCAAAACATCAGTCTTTTTATAATTTACACCTTTATCAATCGAACACAAGACATGAGCCGTTGCAGGTGGGGCAAACGGTAGAAGTGCCGCCGAAACTTCCTGCTCCAGCACAACCCGAGCAAGCTCTCGTTTCACCCATCCACATTTGCAGTGCCGCATCGAAATATGCGTTGGGGAAGTACTGAACGCCGGTGCCTGCGCAAATGCCGCAGGTGTTTGCACCGGTTGTCAGAGAACCGGTACCGTTGCAGGTGCCGCATACGCAGTCAGAAGCGATTCTGTTTAACACGTCAGCATCACATTCCATCAAATAGCCGTCATCGGTCTTTTTGAAGGGGCTGACAAACTTGTTTGAGTAATCGGGGTCGGAAGCAGAAGTGATGGAGCAGCAATATACCTCAAACTCCTCAAATTTGCCCAATTTTTCAACCGAAACTTTGTAGTCGTCGTTGGGGTAGGCTTCCATAATCTGCTCGGCGTATTCATCAGTGTATGAAGAAATATAGGGTTTTAGCTCTTCGGTGTTTTCAGCGTTAAGAACTGCGGCAACACATTCCTTGACAGAAACGGTTTCGCGGTCCGAAGACTTGCCGCGACCTTTATCTCGGGTCGAGTCTGAATCGGTGCATGCGACAAAAGAGAACACCATCATAATAGCCAATGCTAGTGCGATAATTTTTTTCATTTCAAAAACTCCTTAAAATTTAATCCGGGTTTCCCCTTACGTAATATAAGGGGAACCAAAACTGTGTTTGGTTTTAAATTTTTTAAAAAAATTCTGACAAATCTCAACTTTGCACTATTTCATTCCGCTTTTGCCAACATAATTTCATTATACTCTTTATTAAATTTAATCTTGTAAAACATCATTGCAATCGCTTCACGCAAATATGTAACTCCCTCTGCTTTCGTAAACATATAGTTAATCTCAGAAAGGAAAAATACAAAATCCATATCAAAACCAATGCTTAACAAACCAAGCACCGTGTCTTCGTCAACGCCTCCGGTTTTGGCATAATGGCCTCGCATTGCTTTATCTGTTACCTCATAAGCAAATCCTTCATCACGAACGCCATGTAGGCGCAGACGCTCACTGATCATATCGTACAGTTCTTCTCTGAATGCCGGAATCTCACGAAGGGAGAGTCTATGCTCATTAAAAAGTGTTTCCGCATTGTTCTTCCAAATATTAGTCGAATGAGCAAATCCTATAAGTTTTAATAGAGCATCATAACTTTGCGGATTTATTGTATTCCAAATATCCTTTATAAAGTCATTGTCGAAGTAAGGTACGCCTTCAATATCAAATTCCATAAAATGAAAAAACGCAAGACTTTGTTCATTGAACCCAATATCTTTCATTTTGAAACCCGTAGCCTTTTCAATTTCACGGTATTTGTCGAGCGCGTTTTTAGGCACAAGCGTAATTCTTGGAAAGTTTGCAAAAATCTCTCGGTTCCCATTCAACGAATAATCGCCACACTCATTGGTCTCCTTATCGAGAATACAGAACCACGTGGGCGAAATATCTCCATCTGTCAGTGTGACAATCGCCTTGTCCCACAATTCGTCACGAATCATAGTTTTCGCCTCGTCAAAGAATGCGTGGGAAACACAGACCTGAATACGTTCTGACAATATACTTTTAAGGTTTGACTCAAACGGAAGATTATGACCGTCAGTTTCGATCTCTGCTCCGCAAGAGCATCTTATCGGAGCCTTATCAAATGGAGTGCCGGTTCCGATAAATTTAGTCGCGTGACAATGTGGACAGTACTCATGTCTTGGCAAAGGGTTGATATCTGTTGCCCCCAAAAGATATGCAATAAAAGATGATCCCGCTGATCCTCTGACAAAAATATGCTCGCCTTTTTGATTTGCTGTTTCCCTGACTCTACTCAGAAAATCAAGGTAACGCATATAAAAATCACTCTCGCCAAGAATCATTTTTTCTCGATAGAAGCGACTCAAAATGGTAATGTCAGGTGTAGAATATTCTCCGCCATAAAGTTCATTTAAACGAGAATATGCTTTTTCAAAAAGCTGTTTATATTTCATTTTCATCACCGAATTACTTTCCTATATTTTAAATTATTTGTTATACCGGTTCTCAAACCTTACATAGAAATAATACAAAATCAAACAGGTTAAATTTGGGCTATAACCACATAAATGAGTTTTTATAAATAAAGGAGGCAAAAGCCTCCTTTAAAGTTTATTGGCTCTATAAATACCAAAAAGGGGAATTGTTTGTTACTTTAATATCAATTCCTATATGACGGTTTCTGATGTTATCCTCGCCGATTTCTTCCAGTGCTTTTTTGTCAATTTCCAAATACCTAAGACAAGATTTTGTTGTAAACAAGGGTGAATAATCCTCAATTGGACACGTAGCAATATGTAACTGTGTTAATTTCGGGAAATCTTCGATGAAACTGATATCGCTGACATTTGTGCCACTAATGTCGAGAGCATCTATTTCTTTGTGCTCACTTAAAACTGACAGGTCTGAGAAAGAAGATTCTGCCAAATATAAGCGTCTTAATTTTTTCATTTCCTTCATCCACGAAATGTCCTCGATTTGTGAATTTTCCAGTTTAAGACTCTTAACATTAACCAATTTTGATGCCCATGACATGTTTTTAAGATTTGGTGCAGATATTATTAAACGATTAGTGTTGATAAAATCACCAAAATAATCTACGCCATCGCAAATATCATCGTCTGCGATACCCATATTATCAACCACACCTAATTTGTCCATTTTGGCCAACTCTTTGTATGTTGCATACGCGGTATTAGCATCTACTTTGTAAGATATCTTAAATGTGCCTTCTCTCAATACATAGTCTATGTTTTCGCGAACCTTATCAGATAGAGTTTGAGTATACAACTGATAAATAGGATCGGCAATTCGGGCTATCCTGTCTCGAACATCCTGCGAAGTTACTTCAACCACATCCGCGTTTGCAAGTGCCCAACGAAATGCCTCTTCAATGGTAGTGCTGACTTGAACACTTACAACCCTTTCTTCGTGAAAACCTTCTCCGGAAGAATCTTTAACCATCCTGGTTTCTTTTGTAATAACAAATTTATCAGGCGTTACTGCAAAAACATCAATAACTCTGTCAAGGGCAGATTCCACAACTTTAAAGGTTACCGGAATTTCGCTTCCAACCAGCATTAACGGGTGTTTCTCAACCACTCTTGCTCGTTCTATTGTCTCAAAAATGTGCTTATCCCAATTCGACAGTTTGTTTTTTGTTTCTGCACAATACAGCTCGAACATTAAGTCAACTCGGAAATACGCAATTTTATTAAGTTCCGGAGAATTCTCGTCAATTCCAATCAGGTAGTATTTTCCATCGTTAAAGACAAGGCTGTGCGGTAAAACACTTTTCTCTTCATCTGCGGAAACAACTCGACCATTAGCAACTACATAAGAACGGTACAGAAAACGGAGACATTTTTTATCTGCTATTGCGCCCTTAATCGTAGGAATGTTGACAAACAAACTATCTAATGTGGTCTTATCACTATCTGTTTCTTCGTCATAACGTCTGAAATCTTCGGGTTCTTCATATCCGTCTACATCAGGGTCGCAAATTCGTATTTTATCGAGTGAAAATTTACGGTGTTCATTTCCGACTTTGGCATTCAGAAAACATATTCCATCATCATAACTCCAACCAAGTGGAGTTGCGGTAATGGTTTTTTCATCTTCGTAATCAAAAGTTAAATTGGAGTTATAAAAGCATTCTTCAATAAGGTCTTTCTTTTCCACAAGATCCTCATTAGGTGTTTTTAACCATGCTTCTCTCTGAATTTTCCCCAATCTGAGTTCTCTATCTTCTTTAGTAATTGATGTTTTCTTTAAAAGCTTATCTATTAAACCTCGCGTGCCTTCGGAATTAAGAATCTTCGTCGCTGATATAAGATCAACCAATAACTCCACTTCTGTTTCGGTAAGAGTTTCTTGAATTACGGCCTCTTTATCAGCAAATTTATCTCGGGAAACATCATAAAACCATTTATGGCCTTCCCTCGTTGTTTTTCCCTCTTCCTTTTTAATACATCCACCCCAATAAGATTCAGAAAGCGTATCGAGATGCCTTCTTACTTTCTTTCGTTGGGCATCCATTACTCTCTTTCGTTTGGGATCCGCTTCATCTAAATCGCAGATAGAGTAATCCTTTTTCAAATAATCCATCACATCTTGAGAAGACAATTTATTATCGGGAGAACTATATTTATTAAGAATGCTTAATATATAAATAGCAAAAAGTGAATCTTCGCTATTTCCCTCTGATGCACTTTCGTTTTGAAATTTATCTACTTTATCCATATACTGACCTCCACTTATTGCAACCAACAAGATATGATTTGCGTACTTCCGAGCCACACTTTCCACTTAACACGAATGAATTTTCACAGCCCTTTACTTTCTTCCATTTATAAAGGTCATACACGCTACTTAACTCTTTTGAGGCTGCATTGCGCAAAGCTTCTTTTTTCTGTTCAAGAGTCATAATAGGTCCCTCTTTATAAGCAAATTTATTCTTCTTTTATTTATTATACCGTATTTTATACTAAAACACAACTCGCATTGATCCAAATTTGTCCGATAATTCCTGTGCGTTTTAGGGAAGGAGGTGGCCCTTGACGGACCACCTCCAAAAATCAAGAGACTTAAAAATTGACCTCTGTGACCTCCCAAATAGTAACGATGTCCCAGCCACCAAGTTCATCGCGTGCTCGAATGCGAGCAAAGTCTGCGCAGGCTGCTTCATAAAATGCCACGTGTCTTCCGGGTTGGTTTGCAATAGTGTAAACGATTTTGTAAGTTTTCATATATTCCTCCTGTTTTAAGTCCTGTGGACTATTGTTTACAATCATATTATATCATACACATTAGGATAAATTTGGACTATTACCGTGAAGCCTCTCCGTTTTTTAGTTACTAAAAGCATTCGTGCATGAATCAATCGTACAAATAATCTGACAAAGCGATAAATTCCTCAATCATTCCGTAAAAGCGGTGATCAGCACCCTCGACTAATTCCAACAGTAAGTTATCACTCGTTATTTCACTAATCGCCGGAACAACTTCATTAAAATCGTCATCCTTCGTTCCATAAATCAATATTTTATATACGTTGGGGGATGAAAGCAGCCGTTTTTTAAGATCGGGGACATTTATGTAAGATGTGTTTATACCGATCCACTTCACTGTTTCGGGGAATCGACTTGCAAGTGAAAGATTATGGTATGCGCCGTCAGATGCGCCAATAAAGGAAATCTCAAAGTTAGACAAGCCCTTTTCGGCAATTACCCATCTGATCTCAGCTTCATCGAGGTCTTCATGCGGAGCAACGGGATTGGAGGTACATATTACTGTCGCGCCAAGTCGTTCATGCACACGCCTTGCCATTTTAAGATATTTATTATCATAGCCTCGTACGTTTCCTCCTGCTCCGGCTTTGATAAATACAATCTTTTCATTGCCGAAAACGATTTCGTATTCTACCTTTTCTCCATCAACATATTGGGTGTCAATATAGGAGTTTTCATCGTCCGGAAAGTCCCATGTGTTTTCGGTATCCTCAATAAGATCTACATAAGTTTTCATATATCCCTCTTGTTTTAAGTCCTGTGGACTACTATTTACAAGTGTATTGTATCATCTGCGTTGGGACAATTTTGGGTGTTTGTTATTTTGCTTACCCAAATGTTTTTAGAGTCTATCAGTCTATGCATATCTTCTAATATTTTACAATCTCGATACATGCTCTAAAATATACGATTCTATTGTTGCCCGGTATGTAACTATATCTTACTGTTTCACCATAATTGGTTTCCGTTTCAGCGAATACTATATCATTGGCATAATCCACACAGTTCACCTTTATTCAGTTCCTTATTCAGCGCGATATCAATATTATAACTTCTTCTATGTACTAAAAATGGTACTCACGATTTACGCATATAATATCCGTAATTTTCCCAATAGGCATCTTCGGTGCGACAATATGCATCGTAAGCTTTTTTAAACGGCTCAGTTAACGATTCGTCTTCAAATATCAAATATCCATTAGTAATAGGATCACCATTGATGGTTTCCCAACAATAGCAAGTGTGATATCCGTGTGCTTCAGGAAGGGTGGTCTGCGCCTCTATTGTAGGTGCCGTAATTTCTGTGATAAAAAGCCGTTTTTTATCCGATGCACGAATAACAATTTTACCTATAAAATCTTTAAGTTCCATAAAATCAACCTCACTTATATTTTTTAATATAACCGTCTGTTAAGCTTCAATCCCAAATGATCGGCTCTTCTTTACCGAAATAATAAAGCACCATTTCTTCTGCAAGCAGGCGGCCTTCCTCAGTTACAATGATTTCAGGTGCACCCAAGCTGATCAATCTTTCAAAACGCGATGCCCTTGTAATCAGATCAGCACAGGAGCGGCGGTTAAAAGGAATTCTTTTCTGACTCTGTTCTTCTTTCCACATGCAGTACTGTTTCCAGAGCAGTTCTTCCTCTTCGATCAAATCTCCATATCTGCTGCGTTCGTGGATCTCCTGGATTAGTGACATCAGCTCATCTGGCTCACAAGGAGTAATGGGATACAGCTCTTCCCAATTTACTTTCATCGGTTCATAAGGAAGAATATATGTATTATAAATTTCAAGATCCGCCTCTGAAAGAAGTTGCTTTCTGCTTTCTTCATCGTTCAACTGATCGTGAAGCCGGCCAATACGTGCCAATGCAAAAGTCAGCAAATTATATCGTTGTACTGTTTTCTCTGCATCCTCCGCAGTCCAATTCACATAAAATGTTCTTTCTTCTTCAACGGAATCATTGTCAGGATCTGTATACCCAACCTTAAATTCACCATTTACGGTTTCTGCATACATCTGACGAATGTACCCTTGGGGAGTTAAATTGTTGCGCATTTGTTCATTCATAATAATTACCTCTCATTTAATTTATTTTACAAATATATTGTACCACGAACTTTCGGACAATATTGTCCTATTCGTAACAAAAAGCGAGGTTGATTTAAAATCACCCTCGCTTTTGTTGAGTATATGTATTTTAACGTGTTACTTTTATTGATGGTTATGCATTTCGTAATATAACTGCTTCCCTAAATTGACAATGTATCGGTACAGTTCCGTGTCAATTTTTTTATTGTATTTTCCTAAGGCTTGCAGAACTTCAAAGGTTTCATAATCGAATTCGATTGTGACAAATGGGACATACTCTTCTTTTCTTAAAAACACAATTATGGAGTGATGATCTATAACATCAATATAGTATCTATTGGTATAAACGCAATTATGTTGTATTTCTCCTTCATATTTGAGATCAGAAATATTTTTAGGCACTATAATATGATATCCGTTCTTTTTTCTGTCAATCCATGATAGTTATTCGGCAATTTTAATGTATTTTTCTCTATCCTGTTCAGTAACACGCGTAGATTCTTCCAAGGACATAATATCGTGTCTATCAATATAATTTTTATCAAAAAAATCACCCCTATTTGCCCATACATTTATTTGATTATATCATTTATATATTTGTCTTTCAGCTCTCCATGTTGCAGTCAAAATGGAGAGTTTTGCGATTAAAGCGTATTGAAGGTTCAAATAAGTACGCGGATTTTCATAATAGCATGTGTCCTTTCTGTTGATGGATTATGTGCATATTATAGCACGCACAATGGGTTTTTTATCCCATCGTGCGTTTTTTGCTTATCTCTTGCTGGGAGTGGAACGGCAATGCGATTTGACTTTGCCACCATTTGACTTTGTGTAACCACCAATTCTTACAAACTTCTTTCCTGATTTCGTCTTAGCCATGATAAATGTACCTCCAAAAATGTTTTTCTCAACGGCTTATGCCGGATTATATTTATATTATAACAAGTACATTAGGATAAATTTGGGCTATAAACGCTTTAATCATCGCTTGTTGATAACATTCCCATAAAGCAAAAGCGACCCGACAACCGAGTCACTTTAAATATATCCTTAAATTACTTGGCACGAATACAAAAAATTGGAATCCTGCGAATACCCCGAAACGAAAAAAGGAACCACACCCAAAGGTGTGCTTCCTTTTTTGGCTGGGGTGGCAGGATACTCTGCGTTCGCTTGTTCGCCGACCGTCCCGGACGGTGCCCGACGCACTGTGCGTACTCGAGACTCGGGCAGACCGCAAAGCCTATCGCGGCTTTACAGCTGCTTCGACGAAAAATTGGAATCCTGCGAATACCCCGAAACGAAAAAAGGAACCACACCCAAAGGTGTGCTTCCTTTTTTGGCTGGGGTGGCAGGATTCGAACCTACGAATGCAGCAGTCAAAGTGCTGTGTCTTACCGCTTGACGACACCCCAATATATAAAATGGTATAAAAAAAGTGGGGTGGGTAATCGGAGTCGAACCGATGGCCTCCAGAGCCACAATCTGGCGCTCTAACCAACTGAGCTATACCCACCACATCTTAAACCGTGCCTTTTCGGCACATCGACTATTATATCCATAACCAAGAGGTTTGTCAATAGTTATTTTCAAAAACAGTCATTTATTAAAGCTTAAAATCTTCTGCCGAATAATTCTTTGAAATAGTATCAGAGTGAGGTATGCGTTTCAACACATCATATTTAAAGCGACGGCAACTATCCGTGGCATCTACAATGCCCTTTTTTAAGCAAAAAGCCTCTTTCCCGCCCGAAATGCTTTGCCCGTGAACACAGTAGGCACAGGCAGGCGGAATAGTATTATCGAAAAATTTCTTGTTGTTCATATTATCTCCTAAAAAACAAAAGAGTAACCGTTAACAACAATATAACACATTTTAAAACATTTGGCAAGATGTATGCTATTTCGCCGAAATTCGCCGTTGCCGTTTCGAATAAACGATGAGCGTGATTCCCATAAGCAGCAGAGCCGCGACCGAAAAGGGACTGCCGTTGATTTCGGGCGAAGTGTTGCTTTGTGCGAGTGTGTCGATACTTCGGGGTAAAATTTTTTCAAAAGCAGCAATCACAAATGCCGAACAAACACCGTGAACCAGTCTTGTGCAAACAAACGGGAAGTATTTTATTTTCAAAGCCCTTGTGACGCTCAAAACCTGAAAATGCACTGAAATTCCGCCGAACCCAAGCAAAAACGCCAAAAGAGCCAGTCTGCCGCGACCGAAAAGGTCGATTCCTACCGTCACTTCCAAAAGTGCACGCACAAGGTTGGCAAAAAAAGGAGATACGGGAAGATTATCGGCCGAAACCATACCCCCGATTCCGCCGAATGCCACAATAAAACCGCAGATTTTAAAGATGTTCTTTGAGGCTTCGGTCACGCTGTCAACGAAAAGAGCGGTGGTTGACTGGGGTGTCAGTGAAAAAGGTTTGAGACCGATACTTTTGTCGGTGTCGGTTTTAGAAAAACGCGAGTACACGCCGAATATTATTGCCAAAAGTACGCTCGATATAACGTGTGCTGCAAGCAGTCTCTGTCCGTCCGAACGGCTGCCGAGTGAGATCTCACCCACCGCGACTAAAATGAATGCAGGACCTGCAGCTACACAAAAGTTGGTCATTAAAACGGCTTTATTTTGGGAGATTCTTCCTGATTTATAGAGCTCGGTGACGAGTGAGGCACCCACTGGGTATCCCGAAACGCAGGAAAACAAAAACACCGCAAACTCTTCTCCCGAAAGGTTGAAAAGTGGCTTTGAGAATTTGTCGAATGCCTTGCCGATGTTATAACAAATCCCTGACTTTACGGCAAAGCAGGAAACGCAGGAAAACAAAAACAAAGAAGGAATCACGGTTGTGATGCACACATCAATGCCGTTTGCTATTCCCCGACGCACGAAGGGAGAGAACATAAGGACTGCCATGCCAAACAAAAAACAGATAAGCGTAATAATTACGGTTTTGAATCTTAAAATCATACTATCACCGATAAATGTTTATGCGAAAAAAGGGGTATGAATTACCCATGGTCAGCATATTGTTTAAAGCAACTTTAAACAATATTGGAGAGATCTTTGTGGGGCGAAAAATGCCGACTGAATTCAAGAAAAAGAAAGAAAAATTAACACTTTTCGGTGTAGGGGAACTGTCGGCGTCGTCCGGACCCGAGATACAACTGACTTCCAACAAGTCTGCATCGGTTGAAGGGTGTAAGGGCGTTGTCGACTATTACGACAGTCTTGTAAAGCTGAAAATACAAAACGGCACAGTATGTTTCTACGGGCATTCATTGGTCATAGTTTCTCTTACCGATACGAATGCTGAAATCAAGGGTGAGATTGACAAGGTTGAATTTAACGTCAAGGGGTAGGGTATGGTAATAAAAGCTTTAAGATTTTTGTCGGGATATGTCGAGTTTTCGGTTAAAGGCGACTACCCCGAACGGTTTTTGAATCAACTCGCCGCATATAGAATTCCATTTTGGAATATTGGGCGGAGTGCCGATGGTTTGACGCTTTCGGTTCTGCTTAAAGATTACAAAAAACTACATAAAGTAAAGGGCAAAAACCGAATCGTGACAAGGGTGTCAAAACGCCACGGTATGCCGTTTTGCCTTAAAAGACACCGTTTAAGGACAGGACTTATTGTTGGAGCAGTGCTGTATTTGGCGGTGCTTTTTTATATGTCCGGATTTGTTTGGAACATAAAGGTTGAAGGAATAGAAAACCTCGGTGAAAAGCAGGTCTTGTCGGTATGTCGGGAACTGGGGCTTTATGAGGGCGCTAAAATCAAGTCTATTGATGCGGAAAGTTTCCGAGTTAAGTTGGCATTGAAACTGCCCAATATCGCTTGGGCATCGGTCAATATTGAGGGCTCGACGGCTACCGTTAACATTTCCGAGTCGATAGACACCGTTAAAACCGACCAAACGCCTTGCAATCTTGTGGCAAAACGCGATGGAGTTATAGAAGCAATCGAAGTGAATCAAGGAACAACCAAGGTGAAACTTGGTCAAACGGTAAAGTCGGGAGATCTGCTTGTTTCGGGAGTTACCGAGTATAAGGACGGGAGTTTCAGTTTCGGGCGGTCGTCAGGCAAAATTATGGCACGGACCACCAGAACATTGTCCTACCTTGCAACCTTTAAACAGACCGAAGAAATTTATGTGGAAGAGCCAAAAGTTAGAAGTGTTTTGTCGATTTTCGGCTTAGAGATACCGTTGTACTTCGGCTCGTTGAAGGGTAATTACGAACGGGAAACGAAGGAGCATAAAATCACCTATAACGGTGCATATCTGCCTGTAAAAATCACTACCGCTGCATTCAGGCAGGTGGATATAAGAGCATATTTGATTGACGAAGAAACCGCGCGGCAAATTGCTGTCACGAAGTTGGAAGAGTTGGAAAGGCAAGAACTAAAAAATGCCGATATATTGTCAAAAAATGTGGAGTTTTTCGTCAGCGAAAGAGGGGTGGAAGTTGTGGCGCAATACAGTTGCCGCGAAAATATTGCAGAATGTGATTTTCTGTTGATTTATGAGTAAAAATAATGTAAAATATAACTAAATATATAAGTTTAATATAACGGAGTGAAAAATTTGGCTGAAACCGTAATCAACATCGAACGCATGGAGCAGGTGCAGTGTCTTTTTGGCAGTATGGACGAGAATATCCGACTTATTGAGAAAGAATATAATGTGCATATCGTGTTCCGTTCGGGTGAGGTAAAAATCAGCGGAGAAGAAGAGGGCGTAGCCCACGCCAAAGAAACGGTTGAGGGGCTTATTACCCTTATAAATAAGGGCGAAACTCTGTCTGATCAGAGTATACGGTACTGTATGTCGCTGGTAAACGACGGTGACGCCGACGGAATAAGGAAGTTGACGGATAATGATTGCATCTGCATCACTTCACGCGGCAAACCCATAAAGGCCAAGACCATCGGTCAGAAACGTTATGTAGAAGCAATAAGAAGTAATACCATAACCATAGGTGTTGGCCCTGCGGGAACAGGCAAGACCTATTTGGCTGTGGCATTGGCGGTTGAGGAGTTCAGAGCCAAGAGAGTCAACCGAATCATCTTGACGCGACCTGCCGTCGAAGCCGGCGAAAAGCTAGGCTTCCTTCCGGGTGATTTACAGCAGAAGGTCGATCCGTATTTGCGTCCGCTTTATGATGCTCTTTTTGATATGCTTGGTGCTGAAAATTTCCAAAAATGTCAGGAACGCGGCGATATTGAGGTCGCTCCGCTTGCATATATGCGCGGAAGAACCCTTGATGACAGTTTTATAATCCTCGATGAAGCGCAGAACACAACGCCCGAGCAAATGAAGATGTTTTTGACCCGACTGGGTTTCAATTCCAAGGCGGTTGTAACGGGTGACGTGACCCAGATAGACCTGCCCGACGGCAAAAAATCGGGTTTAAAGCAGGTTTTGAACATCTTGTCGGATATTGACGATATCGCAATTACCAAATTTTCGGAACGCGATGTGGTAAGACACCGACTTGTGCAGCAAATAATTAAGGCGTACGAAAGGTATGAAGAAAGAAGACGTTAAGTGCCGAACATTCGGTATTTAATATATAGCAAGGTTTGAATTTTTAAAGGAGAGTCAGTATGGAAAGAGTCAAAGTATCAATCGTAAACAAGCAAAAAGCAATTAAGATTCCTGCGGGAATAAGAATGCTTGTGCGCCGCGCCTGTAATGCCGTACTGGCCGAAGAAGGTTTCCCTTGGAATGCCGAGGTCGATGTTTCGTTTGTTGATGACGAGCAAATAGAAAAACTTAATACCGAGTTTCGTAATATTGCACGCTCGACCGACGTTTTGTCATTTCCCTTGGGCGAAGACGGTGTGTATGATGAGAATATGTTGACAGGAGCAAAGTTGTTAGGTGATGTTATAATTTCGGTTGAACATGCCTGCCGTCAAGCCGAAGAATACGGACATTCAATTCAACGTGAAATAGCGTTTTTGACTGTTCATTCGATGTTGCATTTGTTGGGTTATGACCACGTGAATAACGATCTTGAAGCTGAAACAATGCGTGAAAAAGAAGAATCGGTTTTACTTAAAATGGGGCTCTCGCGAGAGGTCACCTTTACTGAATAAGAGGAATAAAAATGAAAGAAACAACATATTCGGGCTTTATTGCCATTGTCGGACGAGCCAACGTCGGCAAGTCGTCTATTTTGAATCGAATGCTCGGTCAGAAAATCGCCATAGTATCGGATAAGCCGCAGACCACACGCACTCGAATAATGGGTGTTTTGACAAGAGAGGACAAGCAGTTGATTTTTGTGGACACTCCGGGTTTCCACAAGCCTAAGAATAAGTTGGGCGAAAAGATGATGGATGTGGTTTCGTCAGGGCTTGCCGATGTAGACGCAGTGGCTCTGGTGGTCGAAGCTGCTCCTAAATTTAAACTGGACCCCGAGGATATGCCCAAGGCTGAACTGGCACTCCTCGACGAGATCAAGAAACGCAATTTAAAGACCATTCTTGTTATTAACAAGATAGACCTTGTTCGCGATAAATCGGATATTTTGCCTATCATTTCGGCATATAAAGGTCTGCACGATTTCGATGCAATTTTGCCGATTTCTGCCGCAACGGGCGACGGTTTAGATGAATTTGAAACTTGTGTTTTGCAGTATGTAAAGCCTGCTCCGCACTATTTTTCGTCCGACTGTGTTACTGACCAGGCCGACAGTGTTATCGTCACTGAACTTATACGTGAAAAAATGCTTCGCTTGCTTGACAAGGAGATACCACACGGCATCGCAGTTGGCTTAGAGCGCTTTTTTGAACGTGACACTGCAAACGGTGAGCCCATAATAGAGGTCGAAGCCACTGTCTATTGTGAGCGTGATTCTCACAAGGGAATAATCATCGGCAAGGGCGGTGCGATGTTGAAGAAAATAGGAACTTTGGCTCGTGCAGATATAGAGGAATTTTTTGGTTGCAAGGCAAATGTCAAGATCTGGGTAAAGGTCAAGGAAGACTGGCGCAATCGCGATGGTCTTATACGTTCCTTTGGTCTTGATGGCCGCAACAGTTGATTTTAAGAAATAATTACCTTTGAAATCACCCTTTGGGTTACACATAATAACTGTGTCGTAATCAACTTGAAAGGGTGGTTTTTTTGGAAGGTCAGAATCTTTGGAATGCATTTTACAAATCAGGCAGTGTTTATGATTATATTGCCTATTTTAATTCCGACGAATGTGAGGTGGCAAGACGTGAAGTTCACGACCGACGGACTTGTGATACGAGAGAATCACTTGGGAGAAAGCGATCGGGTGATAAGTATACTGACGCGTGACAGAGGGGTTATAAGTGCCTTTGTCACAGGTGCAAGAAAACCCAAAAGTAAAAATGCTGCGTCAACGGCTTTGCTCAGCTACTCAACATTTTTAATAACCAAATCCAAAGAGCATTACAGGGTAAGCGAGACCGAAGTACATAGTGTGTTTTTTGGAATCCGTTCAGATATTGAACGATTGAGTCTGGCTCAGTATATATGTGAACTTTGTCGAAATTTGGTGCCCGAAGAGTTGGATGAAAGCGAAGACTTTTTAAGGCTTGCGCTCAATTCGTTGAGTTTTCTGGAAAAGGGAAAGGTTGACATTCTTCTTTTAAAGGCGATATTTGAACTGCGTATAATGACGGAGGCAGGATTTATGCCCGACCTTGTCGGTTGTCGAGGTTGTGGACTGGACACTGCGAAGAAGATTCATCTCGATTGCAACGGCGGCGAAATAGTGTGTGATGTTTGTCACGCAGTGGAGCAATCAAAAGGGGACACGGTGGAACTTGACCGCACGACCTTTACCGCGATGCGACATATCGTCTATTCTGAGTTTTCGAAGCTTTTTTCGTTTTCAATACCCGCAGAGCACGCAAGGTATTTGAGTTTTGTAACCGAGAAGTATCTGCTGTCCCAAACAGGATTTAAACTTAAAACATTAGACTTTTTCCACAGCTTAGGGCTGTGAGTTGAGGAGATAAAAGTGATTTCAAACAAGGAAATAAAGACACTTGAACTGGATAAAGTTTTAAAAATGCTTGCCGATTGCTGCGTGCTTTATGATGCTAAGCAAAAGGCATTGGAACTTTGCCCTGTTACAGACATCAACAAGGCACAAACGTTGCTTTTGGAAACCGATGACGCATATAAACTGACGGCGGCGTTCGGTTCGCCTTCGTTTGGCAACAGCCGAAATGTCAACAATGCATTAAGCATTGCCGAAAGCGGTGGTGTGTTGTCGATGAAGCAGTTGCTCGATATAGGCGACGTTTTGCGAACGGTGCGTTCACTTTATGAGTGGCGCTCGCATTGTGAGAATATTGATGCCAAAGCAATAAGACCGTATTTTGAAGTCTTGATCCCCAACAAGTATTTTGAGGATAAGATTTTTATGTCCATAAGGTCAGAGGACGAAATGGACGATAACGCGTCGGTCGAACTCAAAAACATCCGCCGAAAGATTCATTCTTCGGAGCTGAATGTACGCGACCGACTGGAAAAAATGGTTCGTTCCAACACAATGTCAAAATATCTTCAAGACGCAATAGTAACGCAACGTGACGGAAGGTATGTAATCCCCGTAAGATCGGAATTTAAAGGTGAGGTCCCCGGACTTTTGCATGACACCTCGTCGTCGGGAGCAACACTTTTTATAGAACCGATGGCGATAGTCGAGGTAAACAATGAGATCAAGGCATTACAGATAAAAGAAAAAGAAGAAATCGACCGAATTTTAGCCGAAATGTCGGGCGAAGCGGCTGCCTTTGCCGATAATATCCGCCTGTCCTACAACTCGGCAGTCGATTTATCTCTAATCTTTGGAAAGGCAAGCCTCGCGTTTTCTATGAAGGCGTCAATGCCTTGCCTTAATGAACACGGCAAGGTCTACCTTAAAAACGCACGCCATCCGTTGCTCGACAAAAGGACGGTCGTGCCCGTAACGATACCGTTGGGCGATGAGTTTGATACACTCATAATCACCGGTCCTAATACCGGCGGTAAAACCGTTACTATAAAAACAATCGGACTTTTAACGCTTATGGCAATGTGCGGAATGATGTTGCCCGTGTCTGACGGCAGTACCGTTTCGGTTTTTGGTAATATCCTTGCCGATATCGGTGACGAGCAGAGTATTGAGCAGTCGTTATCGACTTTTTCGGCGCACATGACTAACATTATTTCAATTTTAAACAAAGCCGACAGTAGCTCGTTGGTGCTGATAGACGAACTCGGAGCAGGCACCGACCCCGTTGAAGGTGCGGCACTTGCCACTGCAATTTTGATGAAACTGCGCGAAAAAAAGGCAACGGTTGCATCTACAACGCACTATGCAGAGCTTAAAACTTTTGCGATTGAGCAAGAGGGGGTTTGCAATGCCAGTTGTGAGTTTGATGTTGCCACTTTAAGACCGACTTACAGGCTGATTCTTGGCATACCGGGACGTTCCAATGCGTTTGCAATCTCGGAAAAGCTGGGTCTTGAAAGAGATGTTGTTGAACTTGCGAAAAGTCTTGTAAACGAAGAGGATACAAGGTTTGAACGAGTTGTTGCCACCTTGGAGGAGGAGGTCAAAAAGGCCGAAACCGCAAGACGTGACGCCGATCGCATAAAGGGCGAGATGGAAGCACTTAAAAAACAAAACAAACAGCAAGAGGAAGAATTAAAGAAAAAACGCGACAAGGCTATGGAAACTGCTCGCGAGCAGGCAAACGCCGTTGTTGACCGTGCAAGAGCCGAGGCAGAAAGGTTGCTTCAAGAAATCGAATCAATCAAGAAATCGAGCAACAGTGCCGAAGAGCGAATCCGACTTGCACGTGCCGCAGTTAAAGGCGGTATTGCGCGTATGCAGGATGCCGCCGACCCGATAGAAGCGGCCGAAGGAGATTACAAACTGCCGAGACCTCTTAAAAAGGGTGATAGGGTTCGCATCTGGGACATAAAAAAGGACGCCATTGTGCAGGAAGATCCCACAGGCGACCAGGTGTTAGTTTTGGCGGGTGTTATTAAAACACGTGTGCCTATTAAAAATCTGCGTTTGGTTGAAACAACAAAGACCGAGCCTGCCAAGCACAGAACGGTCAAAAGAGCAGTCACGTCGGAGCCCAATGTGCGTACAGCACAGTCGGAAATCGACATAAGAGGCTTTACGGGTGACGAGGCAGAGTTGGAACTTGACCGATTTATTGACAATTCTGTTATGGCGGGGCTCAACACCGTTTGGATAATTCACGGCAAAGGTACGGGTGCGCTCAAAAAGGCGGTTCACGCATACTTAAAAACCAACCCAAGCGTAGCGAATTTCCGTTTCGGAGTTTACGGCGAAGGTGAGGACGGCGTTACCGTAGTACAGTTAAAATAAACAAAAAAGCCTCTATTTGCAGCAAGCACAATAGAGGCTTTAATTTATTCCAAATTTCCGGTTTTCAGCATTATGGCGGTAATGGCTGCCAAAGGTGCGGTTTCGGTCCTTAAAATTCTGGGCCCTAAGGTCGTAACAACGGCTCCTGCCGCCTTTAACATCTCGGCTTCGTCGGCAGTAAAACCACCTTCGGGTCCGATAATTACGGCTATGTTTTTTACAGAACTGTCAATTTCGGCAATCGCATTTCCGCCCATTTCGTAGCAGAAGAACACTTTGTCGAATTTTGCGGTGTTTTCGGCGACCTTTTTCAAAGCAACACATTGGTTGACCAAAGGCAGAATGCCGCGACCTGACTGTCCAGCTGCTTCGCACGAAATTTTTTGCCAACGGTCGATTTTCTTGGTGAGTTGCTTTTCATCGGGACGTGACACACAATTCGTAGAAAGAACAGGGGTTATTTCGGTCACGCCAAGCTCGACGGATTGCTTTACAACCGAATCCATTTTATCGCCTTTGGGCAGACACTGAAAAAGTGTGACCTTAACATCGGGCTCGGATTTAGTTTTGGCAGTTGATTCGACCTTTAAATTCACCCTCGAATCACTGATATCTAAAATCGTGCAGAAGTAGTCAACGCCCTTTGTGTCGCAAACCGTTAAAGGTTCACCGACACGCATTCTCAGTGATTTTATGATGTGGTGCGCGTCGGCACCGTCGATAAAAGGTGCATCTTCAAAAAATTCTTTAAAAAATCTCGGCATACTTTTCTCCATCTAAAAATTCACCTGCGAAGAAGACCTCGCAGGTGTTTTTTTGTTATGCTAACGGTTCTGTGGATTCGGGCGAATCGGTGTCGTCTGTGCTTTCGTAGCGATTGATCTTGATCTCAACAACCTCTTCAACGTTGATTTTAGTGCCGGCTTCGGGGGTGGAACCCACAATAGCGCCGAATTCTGCATCGGCCACGAAAACGTCAACATCCTGAATGTTAACATCTCGGAAACCAAGTTTTAACAAAAGCACACGTGCTTCAGACGGGGTCATATCCGAAAGTTTGGGCATCGAAATGTAGTAATCACCCTCGCTTATGACAAGTTCGACGGTTGTTTTGCCGATCTCATACTGCGAATCGGGAGCAGGACTTTGAGAAATAATCTGACCTGCTTCATATTCAGAACTGTACTCTTTTCGTACAATCTTAAATTTTATCTTGTTCGCATAATCGGACTTGCCGTAAATATCGGAATAATATTTTCCTGTGAAATCATCCAGGTATCCGTATTCGCCGTTTTCACTAGGGGTGGAAGGCGTTGCCAACGAAACTGCGGAGTTGGACGGCAATGTTTTTGAATTATTGTTGTTGCTTTCGGTTTTGCCTGAACCGCCACCGATAAAGCCCAAAGACCAAAGCAGGAATATGATTATCACCGCCAACAAAAGTGCGGTCGAAACAAAGGCGATAATGCCGTAAACTTTGGTTGACTTGCCTTTTTTATCGGACTGATTTAAAGTATCCGCATTAGCAGCAGTTACGGTTGAAGTAGAAACGGGAGGGGTGGGCTTTACAGGCTCGTTTCCGGGTACGGACACAACGGTGGTGTGTGAAGTGGCAGCTCCGCCTGCGGCAGAAACCTGTGCCGAAGAGACCGACAAGCCCCTTCTCATATTATCAATGTACTGTGTGCGGTCATTAGGCAAAACTTGCAGTGCATTTGCCAAGGTTTCCAAAACTGCTTTTGGCGTTTCGCGTGCAATTTTAGCAGGAATGGTCATATTATCATTCTGCAATCTTTCGGTTGCCTCGGGAGGAGGATTGCCGACAAGAGTTCTGTATATAGTTGCGGCGAAAGCATAAACGTCGGTCCAAGGGCCTTGGCTTCCGACAACGCCGTACTGCTCAACTGCGGCAAACCCGGGGAAGAGCTGTGAAGTGAACTCACTCTTGGCAGTTCTTGCGGCTTCAATGCAGAAGCCGTTAAGACGAAGTTTGCCGTCCTTACCAACGATAAGGGTGTCGGGAGAAATACCGCGATGGATGATACCTGCTTTATGAAGTGCAGAAATAGACGAAATAAGCGGAGCAAACAGGCTTCTTGCCTGATCCCATTTTAAAACACCGCCGTTGCGAAGTAAAAACTCACGCAAAGTAAGGCCGGGAACGGCACGAGTGATGCGGTAGGCAGTGTTATTTGCCTCGCGCACGTCAAGAACATCAAAAAGAGCAGGAAGCTCGTTGAGCTTAAAGAGTTCACGCGAAAGCTTTAAGAACTGCATAAGACCTTCATTGTAGTTGAACTCCGAGCCTGCGCTCATAACAACCGTTCCGTCAACATCGCGGTCGCAAAGTCCCAATGGGAAATATTCGCGGATATTAACGATGGTTTGTGTTACTGTATCATAGCCCAAATATGTAGTACTTTCGCCGTTGGAATCAATGGCTTTGCCGATAAGGTAACGCGATTCCAACAGAGTGTTGATTTTAAGATGTTGTGGGTTTTGCAATTCGTCGGGGTTGTAACCGCAGATGGGGCATTTGCCCTCAGAAACCTTTTCCGCCATACAACCGGGACACAAAGAATGAGGATTCATCATAATTACATTCCTTTCAAAAACGGTAATCAGACTGTAAACAACATTATATCACTTTTACTTTTAAAAAGCAATAATTCACTTTAAAAGGATAAATGGGGTAGTGGTTATTTTTGCTCATCGAGAGGCAGGGAAAAACTATCTAAAAACAGTTTTAAAAACTCATTTGCGGCAGGGAAATTTAAAGCCTCAATGGTTTTTAAAGTGGCTTTTTCGGCAACAGAAAACTCACTGTTTCCCAACATGATTTCGTCCTTGCATTTAATTAGTGCCGAAATTTTGTCGGCGGCACGGACTATCTTGCGAAGGTCTGCGTCATTATCATATAAAATGCCGTCGAACTCGGGGCGCAGGTCATCGGGCAACAGTTGTAAAAGACTGTTTATTGCCTCTGACTCCATTTCGTCATACGCCTTCTTGATCTGCCCGCTATAATATTTTACCGGTGTAGGCAGATCACCCGTTATGATCTCGGGTGCGTCGTGGAACATAGCCAGCAAAGCCGCACGTTCTGCGTTTACGCTACCGCCGAAGCGTTTGTTATGTATAACCGCTATTGCGTGAGCAATAAACGCAGTTTCAAGAGTATGCTCTGAAAGATTTTCGCGTCTTGTATTTCTCATCAATGCCCAACGGTCAATGTATTTCATTCGAAAGAGCATTGCGTAAAAATGGCTCGACATATAATCCCGTCCTTTTATTTCTCTTTCGTACATTATACTTAATTTTCCGTGAAATTACAATACCGCATACAAATATTAACAAAATCGTAATAAAAAGAAGCTCTTTTTCGTGTTGATTTATGATTTGCATCAAGGTATAATAAATTTAATGATTTGAGTTAATAGCGGAAACTTGAAAGGAAGAATTATGACCGATTTAAGAACGAGAGCCGAAAGCTCTAAAAAAGGCTTGTTTGCATTGTGGACGTTTTTGATAGCCTTGGCTACTGCGTTGGCGATGTTTATACCTGCAATTATAACGGGTCACGGATATTTTATCTTTTACGGAGATTTTAATGTCCAGCAGATACCGTTTTATCAGTATTGCCATAATGCAGTGCGCTCGCTCGACTTCGGGTGGAGTTGGGAGAGTGATTTAGGTTCAAACTTTATCGGCTCATACAGTTTCTACCTTTTGGGAAGCCCGTTTTTTTGGTTGACGTTGCCCTTCCCGAATCACATTGTTCCGTATCTTATGGGGCCGTTGCTTATCTTAAAGTTCTCTTGCGCAGCGGTAACCGCATATCTCTTCATCCGTCACTTTACCGCACGCAACGAAACAGCGATGATAGGCGGCTTGCTTTATGCATTCTGCGGTTTTTCGGTCTACAATATCTTCTTTAACCATTTCCATGAAGCCATTGTTTTGTTCCCGCTTTTGTTGCTTAGTATAGAAAGATTTAATTCTCATCGCAGCAGGGGATTTGTTGCCTTAATGGTCTTCTTTACGGCACTTAACAACTATTTCTTCTTCTTTGGAATGGTGTTGTTTGTTGTCATCTACTGGCTGATAAGGGTGCTCTCGGGAAGTTTTAAGTTTAAGTTCAGTGAGTTTGCGCTCCTTTCCTTCGAGTGCGTTTTGGGTGTTGCCATGGCGTCGGCAATACTGTTGCCGAGCATCTTGTCTGTTTTGCAGAATGACCGACTTGGCAGCTACCTTGTTGGTTGGAATTCGGTGCTTTACGGAAACAACCAGATCTTTCTTAATGTTATTCAGTGCTTCTTCTTCCCGCCGGATCTTCCTGCACGCCCTGTGTTTTTCCCGCACGCTGATGTCAAGTGGGCGTCATTGGGCGGGTGGCTGCCGTTGTTCGGAATGGTTGGCACATTCTGCTTCTTGCAGTCCGAAAAGAAGGGCACATGGTTGCGCAGGGTTCTGTTTGCCTCGATTTTTATTGCTTTGGTGCCGGGACTCAACAGTGCGTTCCAGCTATTTAACATTCAGTACTATGCCCGTTGGTTCTATATGCCGATACTTATGATGTGTCTGGCAACTGTTATTGCGTTTGAGGACACAAGCGTTAACTGGAAATCGGCTTGGAAGTGGAATATGTCGATAACCCTGGGCTTTGCACTGGTTATAGGTCTTGCACCCAACGGTATTGAGGACGGCAAAATAACAGGCTTCGGACTTTACACAGACGCTTCTACCAACCCGTTAAAATTCATTCTCCAATCTGTAAAGAGCAGAATCACCGAAGGTGGCGCTGAGGTTGAGGGCAATATCTACGATCTAAGGTTCTGGGTCACGGTTGCTATCAGCGTTTTGAGTCTTATTATCGTAAAGGCCATGTTGCCGTCGATTATAGCAAAACGTCGTTCTATATATAAAGTTATAATTCCGACCGTTTGCTGTGTGTCGGTTATATATTCAACCTTCTTTATAATGTCCGGTCAGTCACTTTCAGCCGACATTGAGAATGTTGTTATAGACGGTGTTATTGAAGGTAATGTCGATCTGCCCATAGCTAATGATGAGTTTGCCCGAATTGATGTTTACAATGGTGAGGACAACACCGGCTACGCGTTGGGTTATTCTTCAATAAACTATTTCCATTCGATAGTTCCGGGTTCTGTCACATCGTTTTATGAATTTATAGGTGAGGAGCGTTCGGTTGCGTCAAGACCCACAACTAAGGTCTACGGGGCAAGAAGTCTGCTTTCAGTAAAATATCTGCTCGACCCCGTTGCCGATAACGATGAAGAAGATTACAACTTCCAACGTGATGACGGTAAAATGTTGCCGTATTACAGTTATTGCGGAGAGCAGAACGGATATAAGATTTATAAAAACGAGTGCTATATCCCTATGGGATTCACCTATGACTATTTTGTGACCGAGGAGCAGGCGTTACATTACAGTGATTATACTTATTCCGATTTCTATGATGACGGAGTAAATTATGAAAGCAACAATCACAGAAATTTTGCTGATTTGATGATGCTTAAAGCGCTGGTTGTAGACCAAAAGGATGCCGTTAAAATATCAGCAGTGCTTGACAACCTCGGCGATGACTATAACATCGGAACAAAAGATGAAAACAAACAAACAATGGATTTTTCGTATACCGCGTTCCGTGACGACTGCGCCGACCGTGCCGCAGTTTCGGCATACAGTTTTCAATATGATTCCGATGGATTTAAAGCAAAAATAGAGTTAGACCGACGCAACTATGTATTTTTCTCTGTTCCCTACGAGGAAGGCTGGACAGCTTATGTTAACGGTCAAAAGACCGAGATAGTAAGAGTAAACGAGGGCTTTATGGCGGTGTTGGCGCCAAAAGGTGACAATGAGATAGTTTTCCAATATACAACGCCCGGGATTAAAACAGGACTGTTGATTACGGTTATCAGCGCGCTTGTATTGATAGTCTATATTGTTGTAATAATTGTCAAGCGCGTGTTCCGTCCCGCGCCGACTCCTGATTACCCCGAGGGCGAGATAATAGCCACACGCGCAACTCTTTACGAGGCGGCTGTTTTTGCTATCGAAAACGACTCTGATGACTATTTATTAGAGGAAATAGACCGAAATAAAATAGACGCATACCACGGCGTTTCGGGAGGATTCAACTTCGATGAATCTGTTTTCGACGAGGTTGAGGAATTTAGAATTCAAACAGCAGAGATAAAGGACGAAGAGCCCGAAACCGTTGAGGAAGTGCACGAAGGTGACCTTCGAGAAGCCGAAACAAATGCAGAAGAGTCTGACGAAGGTTCTGATAATGCCGAGTAAGACAATGATTCTTCGGCTTCGCCTTTGCATTATGCTAAAAAATCAAAACACAAAAACAACGTCATATAAGGATAAGCAAAACCCCGATGAATTTCATCGGGGTTTTGCTATTTTAACAGATTCCTTAATTTTTTATAATCTGGCATTACTTGCTCAACTAAATCCCAAAACTCTTTGCTGTGGTTGTGGTGGACAGTATGGCACAACTCGTGGACTATCACGTAGTCAATGGCGGCTTTGGGGTATAGCATAAGACGGTAGGAGAAGCACAGGTTGTTTTTCGGACCGCAGCTTCCAAACCGTCCTTTTGCCGAGGTTATTTTGACCGATGCCGATTTTAAGCCCGTCAATTCTTCAAAGTATTCGACTCTTTTTGGGATATATTGTCGAGCCGTGTTTTTCAAAAAGATAACCTGCTCCTCGTCGGGTTCCGGCGGCCTTTTAAGAGCTTTTTGCCGTTGTGTCATCTTCGCCTTTTCTATCCAGTCGGCTTGCTGCTCAACAAAATGTGCAATCTGTGAATCTCGACACCCAAAAGGGCATCTTACCGTGACAGTACCGTCTATTGACACCTCTATTGCCAGTGTTTTGCGTTTTGAACGAACAACTCGGTATTGCATACTCATCTTGCCGCCGCCTTTGAACGCAGTTTTTCGAAGAATTTATCAACAAACGGGGTCTGGATAATAAATATTGCAACGAGCATTACTCCGCAACCGAAAGCCTCTTTCAAGGTAGGCGTTTTATGATAGTAAACACAAGCCGCAAGCAAGGCAAACAACGATTCAAGGCTCATAAGAAGTGACGCAACAGTGGCTTCAGAGTGCTTTTGACCCAACACCTGCAAGGTGTATGCCACCCCCGAAGACATTATTCCCAAATAAATAATGGGGATCAAGGCGTTTTGTACACAGGCAACACTGAACGAGCTTCTTTCGAATATCAGCGACAAAATCAAAGAAATGACACCGACAGTCAAAAATTGTATAGACGACATAACAACTGCATCGACCTTTGCAACCCAATGGTCTACTGTAAGTATGTGTGCGGAAAATGCAATCGCACAAAGAAGGAGAAAAACATCGCCCGTTGCCACAGAAAAGCCGGACTTTACGCTGATTAGGTAAAGTCCCAACATTCCAAGCAGTACACTGACTATTACAGACGGCTTTAATCCCTTATGTTTAATACAATAGAAAAGAGGGACAAAAAGTATATACATCGCAGTAATAAATCCTGCTTTGCCCGAATCGCCTGAGCCAAGGTCGGCGTTGAACATAATGCCGAATTGCTGCAAATTTGCAGCAACCGCCAGAGCTACACCGCAACTAACACCTGCCAGCAAAGTCGTTTTAGGTGTTGCAATCACAGTACCGTTTTCAAGATTTCGTTTTTTCCAATTCAACACCAAAATGAGAGGAATCAGAATGATTCCTCCCAAAATGTATCGTAGTCCGTTAAGGGTGAACGCGCCTAAATCAGAAGCCTCCTCCTGAAAAACGAAGGCGGTACCCCATATAACAGTGGCAACAAGCAGCATAATGCTGCCCTTTAAATTATTATTCATCGTCTTTTTCTTCCAGGAAGTTTTCCATAGCCGAGCAATCGAGGAACTGACAGTTACGGAAGAAGTCGGCAACCAGTTCAACTATTTTCTTGCAACCTTCCTTTGAATCGCTTTCGACATTCATCGGCATAACCGGATCGTGTACCGAAAGGCGCAGCAAGAACCAACCGTCCAAAACGCTGACTCTTATACCTTCGTGGTTATCGTCGGCAATTTTAAAGCCTTTGTCCTTGAAGGCTTCGCACCAACGCTGTAAGCCCTCGATAACGCATTCGCCGTAGGAACGGAATTCGTCAACCATAATATTGAAACGCATTTCCTTTTCCTCGGCAGGTGTTTTAAGGTCAGCGGTAAGGTCAAAAATATTTTTGCCTTCGCGACCCAACTTTGCCATTTTGATTATAATCTTTGTCACAAGGTAAGCACCGTCATCAAGGAAATAGTTTTCCTTCAAAGCGGCGTGGCCTGAGGTTTCAATAGCCAAAGGAGCGTTAACACCCTCGTTGCAAAGACGAACAGCTTCGTTTATTACGTTTTTGTAGCCTCTCTTAAAGCGGTGGTGTTTACCGCCCAATGTTTCTTCAATAAAGGTTTTAAGACCTGCCGAAGTTACACTGTCGGTAACGATTGTTGAACCCGGTTCCTTCTCCAAAGCAATGGCTGCTGCCAAAGCTACAAGGCGGTTGCGGTTAATTTCAACACCGTCGGGGTCAACGCAGGCTGCGCGGTCGACGTCGGTGTCAAAAATAACACCCAAGTCGGCGTTGGCATTAAGAACGGCGTCGGTGATATGAGCCATAGCAACGGCATTTTCGGGGTTGGGAATGTGATTAGGGAACATACCGTCAGGTTCTAAGTATACACTGCCCGAAACATCGGCACCCAAAGGAGCCAAAACTTTGTCAGCATAGAAACCGCCTGCACCGTTGCCGGCATCAACAACAATGTGGTAATCCTTTAATGGCTTGTCCTCTTCTGCTACACCCAACTCGTCACAAATCAACTTGCGCAAAATTGCCGAATACTGCGACATAAAGTCGATTTTCTCAACAATGCCCTCAGCAACTTCTGCCTTTTCGCCGTTGTTGGCGGCAGTGAGAATCTCGGAAATATCCTGCGGATCAAGACCACCTGTGGGCAGGAAGAATTTAAGACCGTTGCGGTCGGCAGGGTGGTGACTTGCAGTAATCTGAATGGCACCGTCACAACCTAAGTGAACAGTGGTCATGAACATAGAAGGCGTCGAGGAAAGCCCGCAATCATAAACCTTGACACCGGCAGCCTTTAATGCGGCGATGACCTGCGTCTTGATTTTCTCGGCGGTGATTCGCGAATCGTGTCCTACTGACACTGTGAGTTCGGTTGCGTCCTTACCTGCTTTTTCGCTCAAAAACGGAACAAAAGCAGCGGCAATATCGTAAACCGCTTCTTCGGTAAGATCGACGGTGTTGTCGAATATGTCGCTTGCATAACCGCGAACATCCGAACCGGATTTAAGTTCCATATAATTCTTCATATAGTTCCTTTCGACAGAATTATCTGTCTCCGCTTTAAAGGTTGCGGCACCTGTGATTTTTTTGTTTTCTTCTGTCGGGACCTGCACGGGCATCGGCAGACATCAATATATTGTCATAAAGGCTTTTTTGGGGAGGCACTTTATGACGGTGTTTAATGAATTCGGCACAATAAGGGTTGTATTAAACGAGGCAGAAACGGCGTTTTACGGCATAGACCATGTGTTGTTTGACGAATCCTCGGTTGAATCAAAACAAAAGCTTAAAAATTTATTAAGCAAGGCGTTGATCTCGGCAAGAATCCCCAACGACGCTTCGCGGTTTCTTATAGAGATATACCCGATTTTCAGCGGCGGATGCGAGGTGTTTTTTATACCGACCTCAAAGACTCGACAGTTTAAAGCAAAGCGAAAACCGAGTGATATATCGGTCGCGGCTCAACTGTTCGATTCAGATGCAGTTCTAGGGCTTTGTCATAGGCTTTTTAAACTCGGCACATCGCAAAACAGCACACTGTATAAATATTGTGGAGAATTCTTTTTAACGGTTGACACAGAACGTGACGAAATACCGTCTTTTAGAGAGTTCTGCAAATCGGTCATAAACTCGGTGGTGTTAAATGCAAAAATAAAGGAACACGGCACCGAAATCTGCCGAAATGCCGTCGAGCGCATAGGTTCAACGCTTGACGGCAGATAAAATTACATATCCAAAAATTCTTTTGCCTGCGCTGCCAGATCTTCGGCTTTAAAGAGAAAACTTCCGACAACAAGGACATCGGCGCCGGCTTCAAGACACTGCTTGCCGGTGACGTTGTTTATACCACCGTCAACCTCGATAAGAGTGCTCAAACCCTGACGTTTGATTTCGGCTTTAAGAGCGCTGATGCGTTCCAAAGCCTCGGGCATAAAGCCTTGACCGCCGAATCCCGGTTCGACCGACATAACAAGCACCATATCGCACTTGGGCAAGTATTTAAAAATCTCTTCCGGCTTTGTGCAGGGCTTGATAGTCAAGCAGGTCTTACAACCCTCGGCTTTGATGACATCGAGGGTTTCATCGACATCGGAGCCGGCTTCAAAGTGGAAGCCCAGCCAGTCGGCATATTTTGCAAATTCGCGAACATATCTCAAAGGACGGTCTATCATAAGATGTATGTCCAAAGGGATAGTAGTATGTTTTTTGATAGAATCGATTACCGGAACGCCGAAGGACATATTGGGGACAAACTGTCCGTCCATAACGTCAAGGTGAAGCATATCAGTACCGACGCTTTCGAGAATTTTTGTGCTGTCTTCAAGGCGAAGATAATCGCAACTTAAAATAGAGGGTGAAAGTTTAGCCATAATAAACTCCTTTCAAAACAGAAAATGTCACATTAAATTTTACGTGCAAACCAATCGCACTTATCTGTAACATTATACAACAAATTTTGCGGCTTGTCTATCATTTAAACCTCTATAAACTACAAATGTTTGGAGAATTTTTGCTAAAATCGGGACCAAATAATGTATTTATTGCCTAAACACTTGCACTAATGGGGATTTGGTGTTAAAATACCATTGAATTATTTAAAAATTGCTAAGGCAACAAGCAAAAGAGGGAAATTAAGATGAAACATATCAATACAAAATGTGTTCAGGAAGGCTATGAGCCTAAAAGCGGCGAGGCAAGAGTTCTGCCAATCTATCAGAGCACAACCTTTAAATATGAAGACGCAAAAACCTTGGGTGACCTTTTTGATTTCAATGCTTCGGGTCACTTCTATACACGTTTGAGCAACCCTACTGTTGAAGCGGTTGAAAAGAAGATTGCAGCATTGGAAGGCGGCGTCGGTGCAATGCTCTGCTCCTCGGGTCAGGGCGCTACTACCGCAGCGATTCTTACTGTTTGTAAGGCGGGCGACCATATCGTTTCGTCAAGTTCTATTTATGGCGGCTCGTTTAATCTTCTTAACATAACTCTTCGCAAGGTGGGAATTGAAACAACCTTCATTTCTCCTGATTCTACTGAGGAAGAGATCGTTGCAGCCATTCGTCCCAACACAAAGCTTTTGTTCGGTGAAACGGTTGCCAACCCTGCTTTAAGTGTACTTGATATCGAACTTTGGGCAAAGGTTGCTCATGCTAATTCTATGCCCTTGTTTATTGATAATACATTCCCGACACCCATTAACTGCCGTCCTATTGAATGGGGCGCTGATGTTGTTTTGCATTCCACCTCAAAGTATATGGACGGTCACGCAATGGCTCTGGGTGGTTGCGTTGTTGATTCGGGCAAGTTTGACTGGACTGCTTCTTCGCGTCACGCCGATTTCTGCGCACCTGATGAATCTTATCACGGTCTTGTGTATCCCGAAAAATTCGGCGCTGCTGCGTTTATTGCCAAAGCACGCGCCCAGATGATGAGAGATATCGGTATGATGATGTCGCCGATGAATGCATTTTTGCTCAACGTAGGTCTTGAAACTTTGCATTTAAGAGTTCCTACACACTGCGCAAACGCCCGCAAGGTTGCGGAATATCTTCTCTCTAACCCTAAAATTGCATGGGTTGATTTCCCTGATCTCCCTTCGAGCAAGTATAACGCGTTGGCTAAAAAATATATGCCTAACGGCACATGTGGCGTAATTTCGTTTGGCATCAAGGGTGGCAGAGAGGCTGCCGGAAAGTTTATGGAAAGCGTAAAATTGGCAGCTCCCGTTATTCACGTTGCCGATGCCAGAACCTGCATTTTGCATCCCGCATCAACTACCCATCGTCAGTTGAGCGACCAACAGCTTGTTGAATGTGGTGTCACACCTGACCTTATCAGAATGTCGGTCGGCATTGAGTATGCCGATGACATTATTGCGGATATTGCTCAGGCGCTCGAAAAGTGCTGATTTGACGCATAAGATTTCAATCCCTGCCGACCTGTATTTGACGGCAGGGGTTTTCTATTGAAATATGTTGAAAATATTAAAAAACCTCTTGGTAAAACGTGATATTTTTGTTGAATTATTCTTTTTTGTATGATATAATAATTTGGAATATAATCACGCGATATCCTTTTAATGAAAATACAAGGGAGCGATAGTTATAGTTGACATACATACTCACATTCTACCGGGAGTAGATGATGGCGCTGATGATTACAGCGAAGCGTGTGATATGCTCAAAGTAGCGGCAAAAAACGGCACTACTGATATTGTTCTTACACCGCATTATATGGCTGAAAAGATGCGTTGCGCAGGGCTTGATAAAGCGCAACTTGCAAAGGCGTTTGATGAATTCAAAGAAAAGGTAAAGGAACAAATTCCAAACATAAACATTTACCAGGGTGCAGAGCTGTTTTCAATCAGCAGTATTGAAGATTGCATGGAAAATGACGAGATAATAACAATAAACGATACTGATTATGTGCTTTTAGAATTCGGGTTTAATGATAATCCTAAAAGAGCTTTGGAAATATCGAGAGCATTGCAATCCGGTGGATATAAAGTTGTAATAGCTCATCCCGAACGGTATGATTTCATCCAACAGAATCCGCGACTTATTGTACCGTTTTTACAAGACGGCGTTGCCTTGCAACTCAACGCTGACAGCGTGTTGGGTCTTAACGGCTTTGCCGCGCAGGATGTGGCACTTTCGTTTATGGAAAACAATTTCGCAACGGTGATTGCCAGTGACAGCCATAGTTCAATATCGCGATCGCCCGATTTATCGGAAGTGTATTCCTTTGTTTCTTCTAACTTCTCACCTGATTATGCGCAGTTGTTGCTAAGAACAAATCCTTTAACAATAATCAAAGGTAAGCGGCTTTAAATTATAAATACTCAAAGTTAACATATTACGGAGGCTATTTTTTAAAATGAGGACACTTAAATTGATAGTTATTGCAATGGCGGTGGTCGTTGCTGTTACAAGTATGGGAATTATTTTGGCAAAGAAAGACACAAGGGTTGCGCCCGTGCTTGAATGTTCCGTGCCGGACGACCAGGCTATTGAGGTTACGGTTGAAGAGGGCGTACAGGATATCGAGTTGCTCAAATTCGTCACAGCTTATGATGAGCAGGACGGAGATTTGACCGATAAGATCATCGTTGTTCGCGAAAAGTATTTTATCGACCAAAAAACCTCTATCGTTACCTTTACTGTCTGCGACAGTGATAATAATGTCGATATGATAAAGAAGAAAATCGTTTACACCGACTATAAAAAACCGGAGTTTCAGCTTAAACACGATTTCATCTTCCGCAGTGGACAGTCGATCAGCACTAAGTTGTTGCAGTCTTATGTAACCGCTATTGACGTGTTTGATACAACCAATAGTACCGATATCAGTAAGTACATCAAGATTATTTCCAGCGAACTCACCAATATTGAGGGAAAATATGATATCAATATCAAGGTTTCAAACAGTATGGGCGATTCAGAAGTCATTACCTTTAAGGCTGAGGTTGTAAGTGACTTAAATACTGCACATAAAATAGAACTTAACAATTACCTCATTTATTATGAAGAGGGCATGGGTGATGTAACCAACCCTGACTTTTGGAAGACAGATGAATACATTGACTCAATTACGGGTAAGACCTATACCGTTGATGATATAGTGGTTGATACAACCGGTATTGACCTTACCAAGCCTGGTGTTAACTATATTAAAATGAGTATCTACGACGAAATCGATGGCGTAAGACAAGAAATTACTTACACCCGAGTTATGCTTGTTGTAAGGGAGGATTAATTTAAATGAAAAAATTTGAAATTTCAAGAATCAACCCGTACACAGTAGTAACCGATCTTGTGCAGAATGCAATAAGTATTGTGCTTGCCGGCATTATTGCCTTCGTGTCGAGTTTTGTCTTTCTTACATACGTAGCACCGAGGGAGTACACAAGTACAATGATGCTTTCGGTAAACCTTAGCGGTTATACATCGACTTCAACTGCGTTGTCGTTGGCGAGAACCGTAAGCCTTGCCGAATCAATGGACGATATTTTCGGAAGTGACGCTATGATAGCTGCTGCCGAAAGCAATATGGGTGAGTCAGTCGAGGGCCGAGTGGTCGCTGAACAGCTTGAAGACACCAACCTTATTAAAGTTTCTTCCATCGAATCATCTCCCGAAAAGGCTCATGAGGTGTTGCAGACTATTGCGGATAACCACTTTAATGTTACCGACTCCTCGTTTAATAATATCATTATTCAGATTATTTCCGAACCCGACGTGCCGACAGGTCCTTCAAACACGATTTCAATTTTAAGCACCTGTGTTTTGATGGCATTTGTCGCGGCTCTTTCCGTCGCTGTATTGATATTCCTTATGTCATATATGCGCGATACCATTAAGAATGTTTCGGACATTGAACTTGAACTTGACGGCAGACTTTTCGGTACTGTCAACCATCTTGATGAGATCAATAAAAAATTACCTGATGCTAAACGTCGTCTTATTTTAACCAACTCTCTTGTAGGCTACGAGTTTACTGAGAGCTTCAGAAAGATGGCTATTAAGATCGAGAGTATCTATCGTACCAAGGGTCATAAAACATTTATGATCACCAGTACCGCTGAAAACGAGGGTAAGACCACCGTATCGGTAAACCTTGCAACAGCACTTGTAGATAATTCACACAAGGTCCTTATCGTCGACTGCGACCTTAAAAAGCCTGCGGTCAAGAACTTTTTTGACAATATAGAGCACGATCCCAACCGAGATTTCAGAGTTTATCTTGACGAAGGTGGGGACATAAATTCGTTTATTAAGCACGACCCCGAAACAGGCCTCTATATATTGGATAATGCAGAGAGTTGCGTTAACTCGGCAGCCAAAATGTCAGATAGCAGGTTTGCAAATGTTATTGAAGAACTGAAAAATCAGTTTGACTTCATTATCATCGACACATCACCTTCGGGAATTACTGTTGATGCAGAAATCATTTCAGGCGTTGCTGATGCTTCGCTCATCGTAGTACGTCAGGACTTTGTCCGAGTTGTGAATATCAATGACCAGATTGAAGCTATCAGCAAGAATTACTTCGCAGGCTGTATCTTCAACAATGTTCATCAGTTAAAGGTGTTGAAAGAAAATACGGTTAGTGAACGCACCGACACCGTAAAATCATAAGGAATGGAGATGAGACAATTGAAAAACACAGAAAAAGAAACAACCAGTGTGTCAGAAAAACAAAGCAACGGTCTCACTCTACGTGATTTTGCGCAGAATTTAAAGAGTGTTTGGTGGATAGTTTTAACGCTAACTGCTGCTTGCGCATTGTTGGCATACGTGTTTTTTGCAGTAACGTTCGTTCCGTTGTATCGCTCAACCGCCCGTTTTACAATCACTCCTCTTATTGACAGTAACTCGGCCAGTGGCGCCAGCGTTTATGCGTTCAACTATAACGAAACGTTGTCAAAGCAGATGGCGGCAACCTTCCCCCATATAGTTGAGGGCGGTTTCCTTACCGAAATTGTTGAGAACGACCTTCAAAGGCCGCTTAACGGTACCATTTCTGCTTCGGCAGTTGAAGACACTAACCTTTTTGAACTTCATGTTACCAGTAGTTCTGCGCAGGATGCGTATGATATACTCAACTCTTTGATAAATAACTATCCGAAAATCGCAGAGTATATTCTCGGCGATACGCAGATGAATATTATCAGAGGTTCAAAGCCTGTTTTGAGTGAAAAACCGTTTAATGCAGGTTCAGGAACGACTTATGTGTTATTCGGCGCGTTTATAGGTCTTGGTATAGGACTGTTGTTGGTTGTTATCCGTATGTACACCCGTAAGCCGATATTGTCAAAACGTGATATAGAGGTTACATTTAACGGCAAGTGTATCTGCGAGATTCCCGAGGTTAGTTCAAAGAGAAATAGCAATAAGAAAGCGCTTGTCAAGGGGTCGTCCGGTCTTTCGGGCTTCTCGGAATCCATACGTGTCCTTAAACAGCGCGTAAGATTAAAGGCATCTAAGAACAAAGTTAATGTTATCGGTGTTACAAGCTCGGTTATGGGCGAAGGAAAGACTACCATAAGCTATAACCTTGCAAAATCGCTGTCAACAAGCGGTAAGAAAACAATTCTTGTTGACGTTGACTTTGCAAACCGTGCTTTGCAGAACATTCTCAATCGAAAAAATGAGGTTGAAAATGTTGGTATTACAGAAATTATTTCGGGCAAAATCAAGATAGAAGAATCTATCAATATAATTAAGGATGATTTCGATGTTCTGTTTGCAGGAAGTGAACAGATCAAATTCCTTAAAAAGAACTACGTCTCAATCTTTAATTATCTTCGCGAGCATTACGATTATGTCATCGTTGACATGCCTGCTTGTGATTCGGCTGAAACCGCTTTACTTGCTGACTTCTGTGACGGCGTGCTCTTTGCAATAAAATGGAACAGCACCGATTGCAGTAAGATAAATAATGCTATCAACTATCTGGCATTCAGCGACACTGAAATTATAGGATATGTTCTTAATAAGGTGAACATCAATCATGGTGGCTATGGCGGATATAAGTATCACGGAAAGTACGGTACTCGCCGTTACGGTTACGGATATAGTTATGGCTACGGCTATGGTTACGGTAGTTACGGCTATGGATATGGTAGTTATGGCTATGGATATGGAGCTAAGCCCGAGGACATCAGACGTGAGGCCAAGGAATCCAAACCTCTTGAATAAAAGCCAAATTATATGTATTAAAAAGCACCGCAGAATCATCTGCGGTGCTTTTTTGTTTAATATAAAATTGTCGGGTTTTGTAATTAAACCATCTTTTCTTGTTTTACTTTGTGCTCTATTATGTTGCGCGATGCAATTTCACGGTGAACATCTTCGGTGGAGATGCCCATTTCGTTCATCAGCACCATAACGTGATACATAAGGTCAGCGATTTCGTAAATGGTTTCCTTTTTGTCGTCGGCCTTTGCTGCAATAATAACCTCAGTGCATTCTTCACCGACCTTTTTGGGTATCTTGTCGAGTCCCTTCTGGAAAAGTTAGGTGGTATATGAGCCTTCGGGGAGCTTCTCTTTGCGTTCTGCCAGAAGGTCATAAAGACCCTCGACGGTAAATTCTTTTAAGGTTTCGCTCCTAAAAACGTTGTTTGTAAAGCATGAATCAGTGCCCTTATGGCAGGCAGGTCCGTCCTTTTCAACTACTACGACCAGAGCATCATAATCACAATCGGCGGTGATCGAAACAATGTGCTGGTAGTTGCCGCTGGTTTCGCCTTTCAGCCACAACTTTTGTCTTGAACGGCTGAAAAAGCAGGTGTATTCCTTTTCCAATGAAATTTTAAGGCTCTCCTCGTTCATATAAGCCAAGGTGAGCACCTTTTTTGTGATGGAATCGACCACAATAGCGGGTATAAGACCGTTTTTGTCGAATTTAAGTTTACTAATATCCAAATTTATCATCATTATAACCTCACAAGTATATCGTTTGCTTTAAGCTGTGATTTTAAATCAGGTATCGCGACCTCGCCAAAGTGGAAGATCGACGCAGCAAGACCAGCGTCAATATCGGGTATCTCTTTGAAAAGTGTGACAAAATCCTCAGAACAACCGGCACCACCCGAAGCAATAACGGGTACGTTGACAGCTTTTCTGACTGCTTGCAACATTTCGATGTCAAAGCCCTTTTTGACGCCGTCGGTGTCTATGGAGTTGACAACGACCTCACCTGCGCCCATTTCCACGCAGCGTTTGATCCAACTGATAGCCTCTAAGCCTGTGTCCTCGCGGCCGCCTTTGGCAAAAACGCGGAATTGGCCGTCAACACGCTTGATATCGACCGACAGAACGACACACTGGTCGCCGTAAACAGTTGCGGCTTCGCGTATGAGCTCAGGGTTTTTGATTGCGCCTGAATTGACGCTGACCTTGTCAGCTCCGCATTTTAAAACGCGGTCGAAATCGTCCAATGTATTTATTCCACCGCCAACGGTTAAGGGAATGAATATTTTAGATGCGACCTCTTTTAATATATCGGTAAAAAGAGCTCTGCCTTCGGCGGAAGCGGTAATATCGTAAAAAACGAGTTCATCTGCACCGACGTTGCTGTAATACTCCGCCAACTCAATAGGCGAGGAAACATCAGCAAGCCCTTGAAAGTTCGTGCCCTTTACAACTCGGCCGTTTTTAACATCAAGGCAGGGGATTATTCTTTTAGTTATCATCTTGCCACCTCGATTGCTTCTTTCAGGTCGACGGCACCGATATAGTATGCTTTCCCCAGAATCGCTCCGTAAAGCCCCATTTCTTTCAAAGCTTTGATATCATCGATACTCGAAACACCGCCCGAGGCTACAATATTCATATTAAACTTTTGACTTAAATTTTTATACATTTCACGGTTTGTGCCCTGCATAGCACCGTCTTTTGAAATGTCGGTGCAAATTACGGTAGCAACATTCAAGTTCTGCAACTTTTCGAAAAATTCTTCGCAGGTGAATGTTGATTTTTCAAGCCAGCCTTTAATTGCGACATAGCCGTCTTTGACATCAACACCAACCGCGATAGCATCACCGAACTTTTCAACCGCTGATTTCAATAAATCTTCGTCAGTTACTGCCGCAGTTCCGAGAATTACTCGGGATACGCCGATTGAAAGGTAACGTTCGATAACTTCAAGTGACCTGATGCCACCGCCGATCTCAACTTTTAAGCCTGTTGTTTTGACGATGTTTTCAACTACGTCGATGTTGGGTGTGTTGCCGTCACGCGCACCTTCAAGGTCTACAAGGTGGATGAATTCGGCACCGTTACTTTTAAAATTCAAAGCAACCTCAACAGGATTTTTGCTGTAAACAGTCATATTGTCGTAATCGCCCTTGAACAAACGCACTGCGCAGCCGTTTACAAGGTCGATAGCGGGTAAAATGAGCATTAGTTTTCTCCAATCTCTATAAATGCACGAAGGATATTAAGTCCCACATCACCGCTTTTTTCGGGGTGGAACTGACAACCGAAAATATTGTTGTTCTGTACTGCGGCGGCAAATTCAATGCCGTAATCGCTGGTGACCGCTGCCGACGGAACATCTTTCGGTGCGTAATAAGAATGCACGAAATAGACGTGTTCACCGTTTTTGACATATTTGAAAATCGGGCAATCGGAATGTTTTGTTATTGCATTCCAACCAATATGAGGGATTTTTAAACTGTTGTCGATAGCACCCTTAAAGGAAACAATATCGCCTTTAAGTAGGCCCAGTCCTTCGTGTTCACCGTATTCAAAGCTGCGTTCAAAAAGCAACTGCATACCAAGGCAGATGCCTAAAACAGGTGTGCCTGATTCAGCCTTTTCAATGAGAATCTTGTCAAGACCCGATTCCTTTAATTTGGCGGCAGCATCCTCGAAAGCACCAACGCCGGGCAAAATAAGGCGGTCTGCATTTCTGATGATCTCGGGGTCGTCAGATACAGTAACATCGGCTCCGATTTTTTTAAATGAGCAGGTTAGCGAGAAGAGGTTTCCTACGCCGTAATCGATAATAACGGTCATTTAGAGTACCCCTTTGGTTGAGGGAACAGAATTCTTGTTCTGCTCGTCAATAGCAACGGCAGCCTTCATGCTTCTTGCAAATGACTTGAATGTGCCTTCAATGATGTGGTGCGAATTAACACCGTCTAACTGACGGATGTGCAAGGTAACATTGGCGTGACGAACAAATGCCTCGAAAAATTCCAAAACAAGTTCTGTGTCAAAATCGCCGACCTTAGCTCTTTGAATGTCAAGGTTGTAACGGAGATAACTTCTGCCCGAAATGTCGATAGCGGTAAGAATAAGTGCCTCGTCCATTGGGAGAAGGAAACTGCCGTAACGTGTAATGCCTCGACAGTCGCCCAAGGCGTTTTTAAAAGCATCACCCAAGCAAATGGCGATATCTTCTACTGTGTGGTGGTAATCGACCTCAACATCACCCTTGCAATTAACTGTCAGGTCAAAATTGCCGTGTTTGGCAAAAAGGGTCAACATGTGGTCTAAAAATCCGCATCCTGTGTTGATTTCAGATTCGCCGTTACCGTCAAGTGCCAGCTTCAATTCAATGTCGGTTTCGGCGGTCTTTCTTTTAATTTCAGCAATTCTCATTTCAAAAGTTCCTTTTCTTTTAAAATTTTGCGGGTAATCTCAATAAACTTTTCCATATCCTTAATACTGCCCACGGTGATTCTGTTGTATTGGCAGATTCGGTCGGAGTCAAAGTGGCGCACTAAAATACCGTTGGATTTAAGCAGGAGATAAAACTCTTTTCCGTCTAAATCGGGGTGTTTTGCAAAAATGAAGTTTGCCTTCGATTCCAAAACACAGAATCCCAACTGTTGTAGCTGTGAGGTAGTGTAATCACGTGCCTGCACAATTTTTTTGCAGTTGTCGAGATAATAATCGTTGTCCTTCATAGCGGCAGTTCCTGCGATTTGGGTCAATCGGTTGACATTGTAAGGATTGGTTGAGTATTTAATAAGTTCCAAGTCCTTTATAAGTTCCTTATTAGCAAAACAGAAGCCGAGTCTTGCACCTGCCATACTGCGCGATTTGGAAAAGGTCTGGCAAACGATAAGGTTGTTGTATTTTTCGATAAGCGGCACTGACGAATCTGCACCGAAGTCAACATAAGCCTCGTCGATAAGCACAACGTTGTTGGGGTTAGATGCAACTATTGCCTCTATTTCTTCAATCGGCAGAGCCAGTCCCGTAGGTGCGTTTGGATTGGCAAGAACGGTGAATCGTCCGGTTTCCTTGTAATCCTCAACGTTGACGGTGAAATCGTCGTTCAACGGCTTTTTAATATAATCAATGCCGTAAAGGTCACCAAAGACCTTGTAAAAGCCATAGGTGATATCGGCAAAAAGAGCACCTTTTGCCTTGCCGTAAAGCATAAAGGCAAAGTTGAGAATCTCATCAGAACCGTTGGAAACGAAGACATTGTCAGAAGATACATTGTATACTTTTGCAATTTCCTCTTTTAAAGCCTTACATTCGGGGTCACAATAGAGGCGAAGATTTTCCGCTTCCTCGCTGTTTAAGGCTTTGACAGTTTTGTCCGACGGCGGAAAAGGTGACTCGTTGGTATTAAGTTTTATATAAAGTTTGTCCTGCGGTTGCTCGCCCGGAACGTACTCTTTCAGCGAGCCAAACTGCTTCGCTTTAAATTCACTCATTTTTTATCCTCAAATCTTATGGTAGCGCTCTTGGCATGTGCGGTGAGTCCTTCTTTTTCGGCAAAGAAAGCAACATCGTCGGCAACTTTTTGGAGCGCACCTTCGGTATAGTATGTAAACTGGGTCTTTTTGACGAAATCGTCAACCGAAAGGGGACTTGAAAACTTTGCAGTTCCACTGGTCGGCAGGGTGTGGTTGGGACCTGCATAATAGTCACCCAAAGCCTCGGGGCAGTAACGTCCCATAAAAATACTGCCCGCATTTGTTATAGCGTCAAGGTATTTAAACGGGTCGTCGAGTTGAAGTTCTAGGTGCTCGGGAGCAATCTCGTTAGAAACCTCAATCGCGGTTAAAATATTGTCGGTAACGATGATTTTGCCGTTTTTGTCAATCGATTCACGTGCGATGTCGCAACGTTCAAGCAGAGGAATTTGTTCCTCCAAAGAATTACTTACAAGTTCTGCAAACTCCAAACTGTCGGTGACCAAAACGGCACTTGCGTTGCGGTCGTGTTCAGCCTGTGAAAGCAGGTCGGCAGCAACATGACGTGCGTTGCTTTTGGAATCGGCGATGACCAGTATCTCACTGGGACCTGCGATCATATCAATGGCAACAAGACCGAATACCTGACGTTTTGCTTCGGCAACAAAGGCGTTGCCGGGACCGACTATCTTGTCAACCTTAGGGATCGACTCGGTACCGTAGCTGAGAGCTGCTATTGCCTGAGCACCGCCGACCTTGAAGATTCGGTCAACTCCTGCAATACTTGCGGCCGCCAAGATAACGGGATTGATCTTGCTGTCCTTATTGGGCGGTGTTACGATACACATTTCTTTAACACCTGCAATTTTTGCAGGGATAGAGTCCATCAGAACGGTTGAAGGATAAGCAGCCGTGCCACCCGGAACATAAAGACCTGCCTTTTCGATGGCGGTGATCTTCTGTCCGGTCACAATACCGTCTTTTTCGATTTTAAAGCCTTCGCGTACCTGGTGCGAGTGGAACTCGCGGATGTTTTCGGCAGCGGTTTTTAAAATCTCCAAAAACTTGGGTTCAACAAGAGAAACCGCCTCGTCGATCTCCTCTTTTGTGACTTCCAAAGACGTCAATTCGGCCTTGTCAAATTTTTTACAGTATTCCAAAACCGCCTTGTCGCCGTTTTGACGCACATTATCGATGATTTCCGAAACAATGCCCGACACGTCAACCTTTACGGTTTCGCGGGCGAAAATTTCGTCTTTACTTAATTTTGAAAAATCTAAAATATCAATCATTTTTGTTCCTCACAAGCTCTGCTAATGCTGCGGTAATACGGTCTATTTGCAGCTGCTTGAATTTATATGATGTTTTATTTGAAATGAGTCGGGCACTTATCGGCACGATGGTTTCCTTTGGTTCAAGGTCGTTTTCCAATAAGGTTTTTCCCGTTTCAACAATATCAACAATAACATCCGAAAGACCCAGAATCGGTGCAATTTCGATAGAACCGTTCAAGTGGATGATGTCAATATCGCGGCATTTTGCGTTGTAATATTTTCTGGCGATATTTGAAAATTTTGTCGCAACGCGAAGCGTTTTTGAAATATCATCACGAAACTCTTTTTTTGCGGCAACCGCCATGGCACATTTGCCCATTTTCAGATCAAGAAGTTCGTAAACATCGGGTTCGTATTCAAGTAAAATATCCTTGCCGGCAACACCTATGTCTGCCGCACCGCGCTCAACGTAAATCGCAACGTCAGAGGGTTTTACCCAAAAATAGCGCACGCCGACCTCTTTGTTTTCAAAGATCAGCTTTCGGTTTGGCTCTTTGATAGAGGGGCAGGGAAAACCGGAGCTTTCGAACATATCGTAGACCTTTTCACCGAGTCTGCCTTTGGGAAGAGCAACATTTATCATTTCCATCTTATTTCTCCTCCAATCCGTCGGCAGTCAATTCAAAGACTTTTTTGCAACGTATATCGGCATCGAATGCACAAACTACGGTGACACTGCTGCCATCTTTCGAGAGTTCTTCAACCTGCTTTATAACGGCGGCACAGTCGCAACCGTTGGATATAAGCATATAGTCACAGTCAAAGTCGGACGAAGTGGCTTTTAAACGGTTAAGACTGTCAAGGTAAACAGCAAAACCTACCGCGCCCAAACGTTTGCCCATTTTTTTCATAAGTTTATCGTAACGTCCGCCCGATAAAACTTCCATAGGAATACCTTTGATATAGCCCTTGAAAACGATACCGCTATAATATCCTTGGGCGTTAACAATGGAAAAGTCGATATTGATTTTGCTGCCATATCCCAATGCCGTGACGGTTTTACCGAGTTCGCACATTTCATAGAGTGCGGCGTTTACGTCGGCATCGTCTATGTAAGAAAAGGCGTTTTTAAGACTGTCGAAATCCTTGTAATTAGAGATGAGCTTTTCGGCAATCTCATAAGCATTTGCATCAATCTTACCGCTGTTCAAAAGGTCGGCAACAGAGTCCTTCGATTTGCGTTTAATAGCTTCCGTTAAATTGGCTTTGACAGAATCAGAAAGGTTGCAGACTTTCAAAAGTGCCGAGAAAAGCTCGGCATTTGCCAAATCAAGAATATAATTTTCATCGATGGTTTCAAGACTCTTCAACGCCAGAACCAAAACCTCACTTACATTGTAAAGGGAAATATCACCGAGAACTTCAAGTCCCGTCTGGGTGATTTCCTTAAAGGTTTTAGAAGAACCGGAAACACGGTAGACACTCTCGTCATAATAGAGTTTTTGAACGACGCCGGGCTTGTCAACCGAATTTTTAATGATAGAAAGAGTAACGTCGGGCTTTAAAGCCAACAACTTTCCGTTTGTATCGGTGAAGGTTATAACACCGTCGGAAATGAGAGAATCCTTCATTTTAGCGTAAAGGTCGTACTCTTCAAACTTGTTCATCTTAAAACGGGAGTAGCCGAAGCGGGTATAAATTGAACGAAGTGCAAAAACAATGCGTTCTTCACTTTTTAAAATAGATTCGTTAAACATTTTACATCCTCACTTAATTCGGTCAAGGACCATTTCGTAACCGCCGTTACCGTAGTTGATACATTTACCAACGCGGCAAATGGTGGCGGTGCTCGCGCCGGTCTGCTTGTTGACCTCTGAATAACTCATACCGCTTTTTAAAAGCTTTGCGACCTGCAAACGTTGGGTAAGAGCCTCTAATTCCTGAATTGTGCAGATATCTTCAAAAAAAGCATCGCACTCTTCCTTGCTTTCCAAGGAAAGAACAGCAGAATAAAGTTCATTAAGGGTTGTTTTATCGAATTTAGACATAATAACCTCACATAAACGGCAAATTTAATATGTTAGCATTGTAACACATCACCGCGTTAAAGTCAACAGTTGATTTTAATGTATTTTACTAAAAAACACACTACGCAAACAACTATACCACATATAATGTAAGAATGCTACAAAATTTTTTGGTGATTATCAGGAAAAACTTTACAGTTCAAATTTTTGGTGCTAAAATATTCTTGTAAAATGCTTGATGCGTTTTTCTATATAGCTTAGGGCATTGTTATGCTTTGGCTTACACAAAAGAAAATATTTCAGGGGGAATAGAGTATGAAAAAGTTAATCGCGCTACTGTTAGTGGCTGTTATGCTGCTTTCGTTGGCTGCGTGCGGCAGCGGTTCAAAATCCGACAAGGATGATGATTCCAAAGGAAGCAAGAAGGTTACGTTTACTGAACTTTCGGTTGCCGATAATGACGAATGCATGATTAAGGTTACAGGTCTTAAATCGGTGAAACCTTTCGGATACTCGGTTGAGGTTCAGTTGGAAAACAAATCAGCCGATAAAGAGTATACATTTACAACTGACGGAAGTTCCATTGACGGAATTGAATGCTATGCGTACTTCTCTTCAACCGTTCCGGCAGGCAAAAAGTCTAAGGAAACAATAGAGTTCAGCCTTAATGATTTGGAAGAAAATGGAATAAAAGACGTCACTGACATCAAGTTGACATTCCGCGTTTACGACAGCGAAGATTGGTCAGCCGAAGATGTAGTATATGAAACCGTGCACATTTATCCTTATGGGGAAGAAAACGCCAAAAAGTACGAAAGAACTGCAAAGAAGACCGATAAGGTAATACTTGATAATGACTATGCGAAGGTTGTTGTTACAGGTTACGAGCATGATGATGTTTGGGGTTATTCCGTCAATCTGTATATAATAAATAAATCCGGCAAAGACATAATGTTTGCGGCGGAAGACACTTCGGTTAACGGCTATATGGTAAATCCGTTCTTTTCGAACTCGGTTTCGGCCGGGAACTGTGAATTTACTTCGATGTCATGGTTAGACAGTACATTAGAAGAGAATGGCATAGATGACGTTGAAGAAATAGAATTCACATTGAGAGCGTATGATATGAATGATTGGTTTGCAGGCGACTTAGCAAACGAAAATATTATTCTTAATCCTTAAAAGCAAGAAAACCTCTTTTGTCCTTGAAGACAAAAGAGGTTTTTGTTTGGTGGACGCTGGGGGACTCGAACCCTCGACCGCCCGCACGTCAAGCGGGTGCTCTACCAGCTGAGCTAAACGTCCGAACTTTTCTTGCGAATGTCATTATATACAAATCTTTACTAAAAGTCAAGCATTAAATTTCTTTGTCAACACAATTTAGAATAAACTCACAAAATAGGACGCAAACTTATTATATTAAGGAGTGATTATTTTGAGAAAGTTTGCGTTTTTTGCGTTGTCGTTTGGTCTTTCATTTCTGCTGTTTTTCTCGGCATTCTTGGCAGTAATAGTGGTTTCGGGGGCAAGGCTTATAGAAAAAGATGTTGCGTACAACTCCGTGGCAGAGCGCTCCGTTGAAAATACCGGTTCAACCAATATTTTATTGCTCTATTGTGAGCCAAAAGACAACCGTGTTGCCGCGGCGCTTTTGGAAATTTCAGGGTCCGATTTCAGTACTACCGCAAGACCTCTGACCGTATCAAAAGAGGCAGAGAATTTTGCTTATAACGATCAAGTTAACACATTTGCCGAAACAGTGAGTATACAAAACGACCTTAAACTACAAAGCTTTATTAAATTTGACAGCGAAAGTTTCGCAAAAATTAGTGACAGATTAAACGGAGTAGTATATAATAATGAGGGGATTGAACAATTACTGACCGGCACGCAAGCAGCAGAAATTATGGACTCGCAGTTGCTATGTCTTGCGGGGTGTCAGTTTGTAGAAACTATGAAAAAGAAAGATATATTAACTGAGTTTAAAAACATAGCCAACATAACAGAAAACAATCTGTCGTTAGCAGATGTTTTAGTGGCATTGAAAGAGGTTGAAAAATGAGCAAAAAAATCATAGCATTGGTGTTTTCTGTTTGCATTATATTGAGCGGTTGTAAAATGACCGAAACCATAAACACCTTTATAGGAAAGCCGACACAGGTGGAGAACACGTTGCTGACCGAAAAGGATTCGACCGTTCAATTCAACATATATCCTGATGGTAGTGAATGTAAAGATGAACTTGACCGATATATGTTTTCAAAACTTAATGCCGAGCAGAAAAGCATATACATAAAGTTGGATAACGCAATAAACGATATGCAGACAGGGTATATTGATGTGGGCAAATGCACGCAGGAAGAGTTAGAGTTTGTTTTTTTCTGCGTTCGCCGCGACAGACCTGAATATTTCTGGCTGCCTGCTGCCTATTATCTTCGCTCGGTCAACAATAATATGCAGATAAAGTTTGCCGATAGTGTGAGAGATTGGCTTTGTACCGACGACGAGCGTGACGAATACGAGGTCGAGATAAAAGAACAGTTGGCGGATTTATTAAAAACGGTCAATGACGGTGATTCGCAGTACTCGAAAGAGTTAAAAGCGCACGATTGGTTGGTAAAAAAGGTGACATACGACTTTTATGCCGTATCGGGAAAATCGGGGCACGAACACGCATGGACTGTAAAGGGTGCGCTGATTGACGGACTTGCTGTTTGTGAAGGGTATTCAAAGGCACTTCAAATAGCGTTTAATATGTTGGGACTTGAAAGCACGGTTGTTACGGGTGTTACCGATGAACCGCATATGTGGAACACTGTCAAAATAGACGGTGAGTGGTATCACGTTGATCCTACCACCAACGATTCGGGTGACGAAAAGGTACACTTCTTCTTTAATGTCACTACCGAAATCCTTTTGGAATCGAGGACGATTGACCGTGAGTTTGCGCAATTAAGTGGTGATGAAAAAACACAACTGGCATATAATTTTGCTCTGCCTCAATGCACTTCTTTGGAAAATAATTATTATGTTAAAGAGGGGACATTTATAAAAAGCAAACACCAATTGAGTTCAGACTTTGTAAAGATTATCTGTGATACGGCAAATCAAGGAAAAAAGTCGGTAGAGATAGGCTTTGATGTTTCGTTAGGCGTTTCAAAAATGGAAAGCGTGGTAAATGAACTCGGTTTGAGGGACGTTATGGATGACGCAAATGAACAAATTTCCAAGCCGAATAAGATAAGAAAATACGGATGGACGCTTATACCGGGTTCTTCTGCGATTAAGGTTTCGTGGAACTGAAAATTGTTTTAGAGCAAAAAATTTTAAATATTAACACATCGTTAATATTTAAATGGTAAAATATAGAAAAAACACAAAAGAGGACGATTCATGTTAAAACTTTGCAATATAACAAAAAAGTATGAAACCGGCGGGGAACTCGAAGTTGTTGCGCTTAATGGCGTCAGTATAGAGTTTCGACGCAACGAGTTTGTTTCTGTACTCGGCCATTCGGGTTGCGGAAAAACCACGTTGCTCAACATCGTAGGAGGACTTGACCGTTACACTGAAGGTGACCTTATAATCGACGGTGTTTCGACCAAGGAGTATAAGGATCGCGACTGGGATACATACCGCAACCACCCGATAGGCTTCGTTTTCCAAAGCTATAATCTCATTCCGCACCAGACTGTGCTTTCCAATGTTGAGTTGGCACTTACCCTTTCAGGTATCGGCAGGCAGGAACGTCGCAAAAGAGCCATTGAAGCGCTGAAAGAAGTGGGGCTTGGAAATCAGTTGCACAAAAAACCGAATCAAATGTCGGGAGGACAGATGCAACGTGTTGCAATAGCGCGTGCTCTTATAAACAATCCCGAAATTTTGCTTGCAGATGAACCTACGGGAGCGCTTGATTCTGAAACCAGTGAGCAGATAATGGAACTGCTTAAAGAGGTTGCCAAAGACCGACTTGTGATTATGGTCACCCACAATCCTGAGTTAGCCGAGAGGTATTCGACCCGTATAGTAAAGCTTTCCGACGGCGAAGTGATCGGGGATACTGCTCCGTATGACAGCAGCCTTGATGCAAAGCCTGAAACGGTGCCTGCCGAAGAGGCCGCCGATTCCTCAAAAAAGAAAAGCAAAAACAAAAAGAAAAATAAGAAAAAGCATATAAAGGCCAATTCAATGTCATTCTTTACGGCACTCAGTCTTAGCCTTAATAACCTTATGACCAAAAAGGGACGTACGTTTATGACTTCCTTTGCGGGCAGTATAGGCATTATCGGTATTGCACTTATATTGTCGCTGTCATCAGGTTTCAAAGCATATATCGACACAGTGCAGGAAGAAGCACTCTCGTCCTATCCGATAAGCATTGACGCCGAACAGGTAGATATGTCACAAATTTTGCTTACGATGATGAGCAAGGACGAAGATAAAAATAACCGTGCCGACGGAAAGGTGTATGCCAACACCGATATGTATGATATGTTGGAGGCAATGGGTAAGACCAACACTAATAATCTTGAAAAATTCAAGGTCTGGTTGGAAAAGGACGGAAATGAGGTTATGAACTATATTTCCGCCATTCAGTACGGGTATTCAACCGATTTGCAGACCTATGCGTATGATCTTTCAAACGGCATTGTTCCTACCAACGATTTTATGTCATTGTTCACCCAATATATGAGTGGTGATCAGCAGACTCAGTCGATTACAGGCTCTGTGATGAATAGCGGTAGTCTTTCGGTTTTCCAAGAAATTTTGAAAAGTAAGGACGGCAACGGCATAAATCCCATTATGTACGAGCAGTACGAACTTGTAGAGGATGGGATGAAATGGCCGAGCAATAAAAATGAGGTTGTACTGGTTGTTGATAAAAACAACGAGTTGTCCGAGACCTTCTTGTTTACATTAGGACTTTTAGACCGTAACGAAATTTCGGATATGATGATGGGCCTTGTGAACGGTAAAGACACCGAAAGCCACAGCAACGCAGATGCTTCTTGGACCTATGACGATATTATGGGAATGAAATTCCGTCTGATACTTCCTACCGATAAGTATGAGGGCTATGATACCGACGGTGACGGCGTTAAGGATAAGTGGGTCGAAATCACAAAGGGAACCACCGCAGAAACCGAAAAACTTTATGAAGAAAAGATGCGTATGATATTGGGTGGCGCCACTGAACTTACTGTTGTAGGAATTATTCGTCCCAAAGAAGACGTTACCGCAACCGTTATGACCGGTGCTATCGGATATTTACCTGAACTTACTGACTGGTATCTCGAAGAAATTGCAAAGGCAGACATTGTAAAACAGCAGTTGGCAGATCCGACAGTCGATGTTTTGACAGGGCTTCCCTTCAAAACCGCCGATTATAAAGAGCCCACACACTCCGAACGTGCGACAATGTTCAAAGAGTGGGCATCTCAGTTGAGTGCTGAGGAAAAGGTGACGGTTTACAGTGAGATTTTTACAACACCTACACAAATACAGATAGACCAATTCCTTATGGAAAGCACACCTGCCGACCGCGATTCCAAGATAGCACTTATTATTGATACTTATAATCAAATGCCCGATAAAACCGAGCAACAGACTGTTACAAAGGAACAATTTGAACAGATTGACGATAATACTCTTGATTTGTATGTATCGGAAGTTTTGACCGGTGTCTATAAAATGCAGTATGCTAAGCAACTGGAATCGGTTCTTAAAACAATGCCCGAGACTCAAAAGTTGGCGGCATTCGAGCAGTTATTGTTATCCGACGATGTGACCCTGTCAGGTTATTACGATAGTTACATTCCGTCGACAGTATCGGAAAGCACTTATGTTGACACACTTGAAAAGTTGGGATATGCGGTTAAATCCAAGCCGTCAAGCATCAACATTTATGCTTCCAGCTTTGAAAATAAGGAAAAAATAGCGTCATTTATTGCAAGTTACAATAAAACAGTTTCCGAAGACGACCAGATCACCTACACAGATTACGTCGCAATTATGATGTCGTCGGTCAGCACGATTATTGACGTGATTTCCTATGTGCTTATTGCGTTCGTTTCAATTTCTTTGGTAGTATCGTCTATTATGATAGGAATTATCACCTACATCTCGGTATTTGAACGTACAAAGGAAATTGGAATTTTGCGTTCCATTGGCGCGTCTAAAAAGGATATTTCACGAGTATTTAATGCAGAAACACTTATTGTAGGCTTTGTTGCGGGTATGATAGGAATTATCGTTACGATGCTTTTGAATATCCCGATAAATATTATAATAGAGGCTGTAAGTGGCATTAAGAATGTTGCGTTCCTGCCCACCGGTGGCGCAGTAATTCTGGTAGCTATCAGTATGATACTGACCTTTGTTGCAGGTCTTGTGCCGTCAAGAGTTGCTGCAAAGAAAGATCCCGTTGAAGCGTTGAGAACTGAATAAAAAACAAAAAGCAGAAGCTAAAAAACTTCTGCTTTTTTGTTGCCCTGACCACGCTTTGATTAAATTTGGTCCGTAGAGGGCGCGCTAATTGTCGGTAAAAAAGTTTTCTGGGTTGGCAGGCTTGCCGTTGAGATAAAATTCCAAATGAAGATGTGCGCCGTCTTCGGCTTCCGAGGGAACAGTGCCCACACTGCCGACTTGGATAGAAGAATCGACGGTATCACCCTTGTTGACCAGAACAACATCCGCAAGACCGCAGTACCTTGCGGTGACGGTGTTTCCGTGGTCAATTTCAATAACAGTGCCTAAAAGGTCGTCTTTGTAAATTGCAGTGACTGTGCCGTTGCCGGCCGCTACGACGGGAGCGCCCTGTTCGGCGACGATGTCGAGTGCTGTGTGGAGTCTGAAATCACCGTAGGTTTTGGAAAATTGAAGTTGTGTATCTGAAAATGTCTTCAAAGTATCGCCTAAGAGAGGTCTGACGAAAAACGCCGCAACCGCACCGTCTGCCGCCTCGGTTTCTTTGTCGGGTGCGTTATCCGTGTCCGTTTCGGGAGTGCTGTCTGGCTCGCTGACGGTGGGGTCATTAGTATCATCGGGCGATACCGCACTGTTCAGCGGTGTCTTAGAAGAGTTAATGTCCGATTCGTTTGGAACCTTTGCGGTGTCAATGCCTTCAAGTCCTGCCCACGCCGCAAGCGCTACTGCTAAGAATGAAATTATAAGAACGACATAAAATATTTTACCGTTAAGAAATTTTATGACGTTTCCTTTGCTTTTATCACTCATCAAAATTCTCCTTTAAAGGTTTCTTTTTGTATTTTTGACAATTTGAGTATTATTATTCCAACAACTTAAAAATTGTTAAATTATAGTTTACAATTTATCAACAAATGGCGACAGGACATGGTATATAATGAATACAGTCAGGAAGGCAGGGAGCCGCACCCCGAATTTCTGACATCTACCCTCCTCAAAACAAAACCCCAAAAGGAAAAGCAGCAGGACATTGTTCTGCTGCTTTTCCTTTTTTGTTGCGCAATTTCGGGAATTTACTTGACAAGACATTCGCGGTGTGTTACTATGTTAACACATTAAAGTGGTAATACACTAAAATACAAATTACGGCACGTCCGTATTAAAGAGGAGAAAGAAATATGAAAAAGTTATTTAAACTTCTGGCTTTGTGCCTTGTGCTCATTATGAGCGTACTTATGTTTGCCGGCTGCGGTGAAAAGACCATCGTTGTAGGTTATACCATTTATGCACCTATGAACTATAAAGACGCCGACGGCAACCTGATAGGTTTTGATACCGAACTTGCAAAAGCAGTCTTCGAGAACATGGGTTATGAGGTAGTTTTCAAGGAAATTTCCTGGGATAATAAGTATGCCGATTTGAAGTCCGGCACTATTGACTGCATCTGGAACGGATTTACCTGCAACACTGCTGACGATGATGGCGTTATGCGTTCTGACAAGGTAGACTTCTCTTATAATTATATGGAGAACAGACAGGTAGTTGTTGTAAAGAGCGACTCCGGCATTGTTGATGCCGCAGGCCTTAAAGATAAAATAGGTATGGCTGAGAGTGGTTCCGCAGGTGAGACCTATGCAAAGGGCTTTGAAAACATCACCTTTAAGGGCGCACAGAAACAGACAGACTGTCTTTTAGAGGTTGCTTCCGGTACTGCCGGTTTTGCAGTTCTTGATGCACAGCTTGCAAAGAGCTACTGTGGTAAGGGCAACTACAAGGATCTTATGATCGTTGATGGTTTGTCAAGTGATGTAGAGTACTACGCAATCGGCTTTGAAAAGGGCAGCGAATTGACCGACAAGGTTAACGAACAGCTTGAAATCCTCGCAGCCGACGGCACTATCGCAAAACTTGCTAAGAAGTACGGTGTTGAGAATACCGCTATTGTAGATTTCGCTGACCAGAAAAAAGCTGACAAGTAATTAAACATACAGGTTATAAATATAATTTTGCCTTAACGATTTGATGCTGGCGGGATTTATTCCCGTCAGCAAAAATCATATATAGAGTTTTTGGAGAAATAAGATGACATTTTTTGAAATTGTACAGTTTCTTGCCAACGGCTTTGTTATATCGCTGATAATTTTCGGTGTAACATTGATCTGTGCTGTCCCGTTGGGTCTTCCGATAGCGTTCTGTTCAATGAGTCGCTTCAAGCCGGTAAAGTACGTTGCCAAGTTTATTGTTTGGATAGTACGCGGAATTCCGTTAATGTTGCAGATATTTATTATCTACTACGTGCCGGGACTTTTGTTCGACAACCCCATCTTTGGCGATATAAATACATTTTTTGCCTCTACATTTAAAGACCAAATGACCGATGAAGGCAGTCTTCTTTATATGCTTATATTGAATTCGGGAAGTCTTGTGGCAGTTTTAATAGCGTTTACGCTTAATTATGCCTGCTATTTTTCCGAGATTTATCGAGGCGGTATAGAGAGTATATCCAAGGGACAATATGAAGCAGGATACGTTTTGGGATTAACAAAATCCCAGGTATTCAGCAAGATCGTTTTAAAACAGGTCGTAAAGCGCATCGTTCCGCCCATGTCCAATGAAATAATCACACTTATAAAGGACACTGCACTTGCCAACTGTATTATGGTTCCCGAAATCATCAAACAGGCTAAGGACCTTGCGGCTAACGACCAACTTATATGGCCTTTGTTCTTTACGGGTGTGTTCTACTTAATATTTGTTGGTATTCTCACTATTGTTTTGGGAAGATTAGAGAAAAAACTCGACTATTTTAAGGCGTAAAGGAGTGGTTTGATGTCAATTCTTGAAGTTAAAGATATATATAAAAACTTCGGTAAAACCGAGGTCTTGAAGGGCATCAACTTCTCTATCGAGAAGGGAGATGTGTTGTCGATTATCGGCTCATCGGGAAGCGGAAAAACAACACTGCTCCGTTGTCTTAATTCGTTAGAATTTGCCGACAAGGGTACAATCAAAGTAAACGACACCGTTATTTTTGATGCCGAATCAACACAGAAGCAAACAGATGAAGAACTAAGACAAAAGAGACTCCATTTCGGCCTTGTTTTCCAGTCGTTTAACCTTTTCCCGCAGTACACAGTTTTGCAAAATCTCACCCTCGCGCCGACTTTACTTAAAAAGGGTACCAAAGAGGAAATAGAGGCAAAGGCGCTCGACTTATTGGAACGAGTCGGTCTTACCGATAAAAAGGACAACTACCCTTGCGAATTATCGGGCGGTCAGCAACAGCGAGTAGCTATTGCGAGAGCGCTGATGCTTGACCCTGAGATATTGTGCTTTGATGAGCCTACAAGTGCACTTGACCCTGAACTGACGGGTGAAGTGTTGAAGGTTATCCGTTCGCTCGCATCTGAAAATATGACGATGATCGTTGTGACTCACGAAATGAGCTTTGCCAAGGATGTTTCAACCAGAATTTTGTTTATGGACGACGGCATAATAGCAGAGGAAGGTGTGCCTCAACAAGTATTTGATAATCCTCGCTCTGAGCGACTCAAAGCTTTTCTTGCATCATATAGTAAATAAGAAAAAGCCGATTGAAGATTACTCTTCAAATCGGCTTTTTAATTTTAATAACGCCTTCTTTTCGATACGGCTGACATAAGAACGGCTTATCTTTAAAGCTTTTGCAACCTCTCGTTGAGGCAATTCTTTTTGACCGCGAAGTCCGTATCTAAGCTCAATAATGGCAAGCTCCCTTGGTGTCAGTTCTTCCTTCAAAAAGCGTTTCAGTTTTTCCAATTTAAACTTTAAATCGAGGTCGTCAATAATGTTGCGGTTGTCGGTTATAACGTCGATTAGCGTCAAAGTGTTTCCGTCTTTATCTGTATCAATCGGGTCACTGATATATACGTCCTGCGCGTTCTTCTTAATGCTTCTGAAATGCATAAGAATCTCGTTGTCAATGCACCTTGCGGCATAGGTGGCGAGTCTTATACCCTTATTTGCTTTGAAAGACGATACTGCTTTTATCAGACCGATGGTGCCGATGGATATAAGGTCATCCTGCTCCACCGAACTGCCGAAATACTTTTTGGCAATGTGAGCGACTAAACGCAGGTTGTGTTCAATTAACAGTTTGCGGGCATTATCGTCACCCGAAGCCATCTTATCCAACAGTTCTTCTTCCTCAGCTTTGGAAAGTTGCTTGGGGAATGCGCCGGGTGCGGTGGCTCTTAAAAAGAGATAGTAAAGATTTGGCAAGACGGCAGCAAGTAGTTTTAAAAACATCAAATCACTCCGGATATAACAAATAAATGTATTTTAATTTATGTCGAAGATGATAAAAATTTGCCTGTCCTGCAAAAAGATAAGAACCGTGGCTGTGCTTGACTTTTTTTAGGGAATAATTTATAATTGTGTTATTAAATGCGAGAGGAGTTGGGCACAACGAAGCGAATAGTTTGCGCAGTTGTGGCTTTTGTTGCAGCAACTGTAACGTTAGTCAATGTGGCTTTTTGCGTTAAAGACACATATTTTTACAGTATAGACGACCTGCCTGACGGCACTCTTGTAAGAGAGGACAAAAACTGGGACCTATTTTTATCGGAACATTACGTTTTAAGAATATATCAGGTAGATAAAAACCAACATTATCCTTCGGCTGTAAGGGTTGAATTGTACAACACTCACACAAAGGACAAGAAAAATATTTATTGGCAGACCGAAACTCAAAGCACGGTTATTTCGTGGGACGAGGAGAATAAGTACAAGGTCAATATCAACGATATTTGGCTTGATGTTAGAACCGATACTTATGACTGCCGTGACCAAAAGGTTATAGAAAAATAAAAATTCCGCCATCTCGATTTGTTTCGAAATGGCGGATATTTTTTTGATTATTTTACGGTCAATGTGCCGAGGTTAGGTTTCTGGTAAACCCTTATCCAGTCTATATCATAGCTGGCAGGCCATTGTGCCGCTTCGTCGTCGGGCTGTTGCTCAAACATTTCAACCGTTGCTGAAAGGTCGAGGTAGAGCTCCTGATTAAAGGATTCGAATTTCTCGTCGGTAATCTCGACTGTGCCATAGGCAACACCGTCAACGAAATATCGGATATAGGTGTCAGTCCACTCTACGCCGTATGTGTGGTATACGTCTTGGTCGATTTTCTGTCCGTCACTCAAAGTTGTTTCGCGGTAACACTCGTAACCGGGAGCGTTGAGTTCAAGGAAGTTGTCATAATAGTCAAGACGGTCGAGCGTTCCTGCGGTGGAGAATATTCTGTACGGGTCGTACATGCTGTTGAAAATGTCAATCTGGGTTACGGTTTCGCCTTTATCGTTTTGGTTAGTGAGACCCGCCTTTACCCAATAACTCGGTGCCGTGCGGAATTTTGCGCGGATCTCGACATATCCGTACTTAATACCAACCTTGTTGTGAGTATTTATGGCGGAGGAAACATAACCGTGGTTGCTGAGGTTTGTGGTAAGCGAGATTTCCTTGCCGTTCATATCAATGTTGTTGGGGTCAAAGTTGAGCATATAATAGGTCATATTTATAGTAGGCAGACCCATTTTTTCCGCAGTCCAATATTTGCTGTTAAGGCTAAGTGTGTTGAATTCTTCAGAGAAAACAAGACGGTACTCGTCATCGGTATTAGAGTAATAGGAATCAACATCTCCGGTTTTGTAAAAGCCGGTCTTTATGTGTAAAGGTTCTGCAGAAATCTGCGCGTTGGAGATTTTTTCGGTCAAGAGGTTAACCGCGCACGCGGTAGAGGTTATCTGCCCGCCGCGGAGAATAAGTTTTGTCCCGTATTGTGCTACGGCAAAGCGGTTATCTGCATAGAATTCAGCAACATACGACTGACCGCGGTTAGTGTTACCTATAAGTATCTCATAAGTGGTTTCGTCGGTTGCGTCTGAAACTATTTTAAGTTCGATACCGGTAGCGTCTTTTATAGCTAAAACCAGATTTTCGGCTGCACTTCTCTCTATAAATGAGGGGGAGGTAGGCATAACGACCGAGTATTCTGCTATATTGATATCTCCAATGGTAACAACAGGTGCATCTGAACGACTGCTGAGATAGAGTCTGCTGTAATTTGACTCAAATGCCGAGTCGAAACCATTTACAGAAAGTGTATCCACAATGTACTTAAAAGCATCTTCGCGACCGGGTTTTGAAACCCAGTTGACCGTGATGAGATTGCCATGACCCTGTATCAGATAATCATAGTAGTTGTTTCTTCTGATTTCACCCAAAAAGGATTCAGCATCGGTCGATTCGGTGTAACTTGTTTCGCCCAAAAGAATGATTTTTTGGTTATTTTCGGGGATTTTAAGCGAGTCAGGACAAAGCTGGAAGGTGTTTGATGTAACCTTCAAACTCAATTTCTCCAAGAGGCTTATGTATGCATCTATTTCGGCATATTGTGCCGTGCTGTGATAAACAAGAAGGTAATCACAGTCGATACCGTCTGACGATGTAACGATCATATCCTTTTTAGACGACTGGTAATTTATATTAACTGTATTGCCGCCAGTCTTTTTGCCGCAGGCCGACAGTAATAAAACTGTCATTAAAACGGTCAAAGCAAGAGCTATGGCGCGTACGATTTGCTTCTTCAAAAAAACACCTTCCAGAAATAGACTTTACATATAGATTTTACTATATGTAAATTTGGCAGTCAAGGACTATTATTTTACAATATTGTTAATAATGAAAACAACAGAAAATCTTGTCGTATTAAAGAGAACGGGCGAGACGTTTTTCCGCCTTTTTTATAACATTATCGGTGACTTCGTCGGCACTTCGGGGCAACTTTTTCTTTTCCTTGCCCAAAGACTTCATCTTAGCGTAAAGAGTGTTGGTAACGCCTGACGAAATGTTGTGATAATCAGCGTCTTCTAACTTAAAAGTGTAGGATTGACTTCTCATCGCATTATCGCATAACGCTCTTGTCATACGGTAGGTGTTGATTCGGCATATCTCACTCAAAAAGTCATAGGCTGCAACGTTGTGGTCGCGTGCGGCCTTTAAAATATGGTCAACAGCCAAGGCTTCGGGCTCTGCCATATAAACCGTGGGATTCTTGATTTCCGATTTTCCTAAAAGATAATCGCAACTTACCGAATAGTAGTCGGCAAGGCGCAGCAAGAAATCAAGTCCACATTCGCGTATACCGTTTTCGTAATGAGATAAAAGAGCAGGGGAAATGCCTAATTCCTCGGCAGCCTTTTTTTGCGAAATGCCGCGGGAACGACGCAAATTTGATAAAATTTTCGGGAACTCACAAAGCATTTTTAAAACCTCACTTGAATTTATAAATGAATGACAGTATAATATCCATAAACACTGCCGAGCTGAATTGAAATTCACAGCATTTTTAGGGCAGGACGTTTATTATATTACATTTTTCGATATTTGTATATTGACAAAATATACAAATAGTATATTGTCTTTTTGGTGAATTCCAAAATATTTGCGGCAATTTTTCCGCAACAGATGAAGGGTGATTTTATGAAGACCTATAAAATACATTTTATAAGGCACGGTCTTACCGAAGCCAATGCCGACGGAAGATATATAGGAGTTACCGATCTTCCTTTGTCATCGGTTGGTGCAACAGAATTGGAAGCTATAAAGAACGAGGGGTTCTTGCCAAGAGCCGCCGCGGTTTTTACAAGTCCGTTATCGCGTTGTGTCGAAAGTTGCGAAATTCTTTATCCCGGAAGCACCCCCATTGTTATTGATGAGTGGAGTGAATACAATTTCGGTGATTTCGAGGGTAAAACGGCATTTGAGCTTGAAAAAACGCCGGAGTATATTCAATGGACATCGGGCAAGATATCCGCACCACCCAACGGCGAGGACGGATACAAGTTTACAAAACGAATTTGCTTAGGATTGAATGTCGCCGTAAGAAAAATGATGGAACTTGATGTCAGAGAGGCGGTAGCAGTTCTTCATGGCGGAGTTATAATGTCATTGCTGGCGGCAACTGCCTTGCCACGACGTCAGATGGTCGAATGGGCGACTGATGTTGGCTGCGGGTATACCGCCCGTATCACGCCGTCACTTTACGGAAGAAGCGGAATTATTGAGATAATTGATACTGTTCCTGCCACTGCCTTTGAAGGAACTACCACAGAAGATGAAGAATAAAAAAGGACCTTGCCGTAAGAGTCGTATTTTAAAGGACACTACAACAAGATACGAAAACACCCGTAGTTTTTTAAAACTGTGGGTGTTTTTTCATATTTTCTTTATTTGTTGGTCAAGTTATGCTATAATACAACTGACTGATAAATAAGAATTTATAAGAGAGTGCTATTATGGAATTTAATGAAAAATTACAGGAACTCCGAAAGCAAAAAGGACTTACCCAAGAGGAACTTGCGGAGTCTCTCTATGTTTCCCGAACTGCTATTTCAAAGTGGGAGTCAGGCCGTGGATTCCCAAACATAGAGTCTTTGAAAGCAATATCAAAGTTCTTCTCTGTTTCCTTGGATGAACTGTTGTCCGGCGAAGAGATTCTTGCCATTGCAGAAAAAGACCACAAGGAAAAAGAAAGAACAATTCGAGACTTGGTTTTTGGTCTGCTTGACTGCGGTATGGCATTGTTACTATTTTTACCTTTCTTCGGTCAAGAAGCGGATGGCGTTATCAGAGAGGTATCTCTCCTTGCTTTGATTGAAGTTCAGCCGTACCTAAAAACAGCGTATATTGCATTTGTGGGTATTATGATAGTGTTGGGCATTATAACTCTTGCCCTACAAAACTTTCGTCGAAGACTTTGGACTCAGTGCAAAAATATTTTGTCGTTGGCATTAAGTGCCGTTGGAGTATGCATTTTCATTGTAAGTCAGCAACCCTATGCAGCAGTATTTGTATTTGCATTTTTGATTATCAAGGCTTTAATGCTGATAAAACGGCAATGATACGAAGCGTATCATCGATGTGACGGCTAAATTCTTTCATTTTTCATTGCTTTTCCCTAAACTTGTATTCAGGCGAAAGCCAAAATACAAACCAAAAGGATGGTAGAGAAAATGAAAAGAATTAGAAAAAGCTTTATCGCTCCAATGTGTTTGCTTACAGCGTTTGTGATGTGGACGGTGGCAATTTGCTTTGTGGATTTCCGTGCAATTGGCCCACAAGGTTCATCTGTGGGATTTGCCTGTATCAATGGTTTTTTCCATAATCTGACGGGCGTGCATTGGGGACTTTACAACATAACGGATTGGCTCGGACTTGTGCCCATCTTTGTGTGTATGGGATTTGGTACACTTGGACTTGTGCAGTGGATCAAGCGGAAAAGTATACGCAAGGTGGAACACGACATTCTTGTTTTAGGCGGATTTTATATAGTCACGATTGCCGCCTATTTGTTTTTTGAGAGCGTGGTAATCAACTACAGACCGGTACTGATAAACGGATATTTAGAAGCTTCTTACCCATCTTCAACAACAATGCTGGTAATGTGCGTTATGCCGACGGCTATAATGCAGTTGGGTAGTCGCATAAAGAGCAAAGCGCTCCGTAATATCGTTGCTGTTTCAATCATAACATTTATTACCTTTATGCTAATTGGCAGACTGTTTTCCGGCGTACATTGGCTCACGGATATTGTTGGCGGTACGTTACTAAGCGCGGGACTTGTCATGCTGTATCGTGCTATTATCGGTTTGAAAGTTGGATAAATTGCATTTTATCGAATAGATGATATTTGTTTGGAAAAAGGTTTTAGGTTCTCCTAACAATTGGAAAATGGGATATGCATTTTCCCGGCCGGATAAGG
>JAZRMK010000047.1:0-36844 GCA_045647525.1 Acutalibacteraceae bacterium | reverse complement strand
ATTATTTGTATTGACGGCATTGATAGCGCTGCTGATTCCGCAAATCTGAATCTTTATCTTTTTAGCATAAGAGGTCGATGCGGTGAACTTTTGATCAAGCCCGACAAACTTTATGTCTGACGGATCAATCTCAACAGTCTTTACCGAAATGGCTCCAAGATTAAGACTGACTCTGATGTTCTCAACCATATCAACATTAACAACCTCATCAGGTAACGACAACGCAATATTAAAGCTTGTTTTACCGGGTCTGACATTGGCAAAGTCTATGGGTTCAAGTTCAAGACCTGTTTCAACAAGTCGGTTGATAACGTCAACAGGGCCTTCGAGATTTATTTCGGTTACTGCATCATATTTGCCTGAAATTTCATTATAAGCACTTAAAGAATACTTTAACTCACTGCTGTTTTGAGTAAAATACGAGGGCAGGTTTGTAAACGTCGGTCTAAGCTTTACCGAAGCGGTCTTATGCACAACACAACGTACGGAAGTATCGGTGTTGTACTTAAACAAAGATGAATCCAACTTTTTGCCGGCAGCATCATAAAACTCCACAATGCTTTCAAATGTCGTTGTCATAAAAGTGAGATTGTTTGTATTAAGGGTGGATAAATCAGGTCTGACATCTACCCTTGCGATTTTATCTACCTCTTTCGAAGGACCCGAAACTGTAAGTGTTGTCAATTCAGTTCCGTCAAAATTATTCTTTAAAATACTGCGTTTAACCTTTGAATCGGTGGTTTCAAACTTCTTAAAGTCACTGTCGTCAACGGTAATCGCAACATTTACGTCCTTCTGATAATCGTAATAGACCTTTATCGACTCAAAATTAACAACCGCCTTGCAATCGTCTGCGTTAACACTTGCAGACAGACGCAAAATATAGTCGCCCGCTTCTACAATCGGCTTTTCAGGCTTCACCGAAATGGTGATATCCTCTTTACCGATAGTGCCTACGATATATCCGGGACCTGTAACCGTTACGGTAACCTTATCAACATAATTGCCGATAGGATTAAGGCTATTGCCGTTATCATCCTTTTGCTCAACAAGAATAACGGGAACATCCGTAACTGTTACATCACGTGACGGATTCTCGGCTATTTCGATAACAAGCCAAAATACTATCGCAATTACTAATGAAAAAACAGCCAAAAACTTTTTGTTGTCAAGCAGTTTGCTTATAACTATTGCAGGATTAAATTTCAATGCCGTCACGCTCCTTTCTTAGATTTCTTTATTCTCTTTATCCGCGTTTTCTTCGACTTGTTCATCAGCCTTTTTTCGTGCAGCAAAGATGGTTTTAACCGAAGATGTGACCTTCGTAAGCAAGTCAGGTTCATTTGAATTATCGGGGTCGAGAATTTCGGTATAAAGTCTGTCACGAAGCGAAATGGGGTTGAAATCACGCTCAATAACACCATTTGTACAAATTGAAATAGTGCCGGTTTCTTCCGAAACAACAACAACGACCGAATCAGAAACCTCACTCATACCAACAGCGGCTCTATGACGAGTGCCGAGTTGCTTGCTGAGTTCATTATTCGAAGTCAATGGCAATATGCAACCCGCAGCCGCAATACGACAGTCTTTAATAATCATACCTCCATCGTGCAATGGCGACTTTGGATAGAAAATATTACCGACAAGTTCTTCCGAAACATTTGCATCAACACCTGTTCCGCTGGCAATTATCTCTCCTAAAGGGGTTGAACGCTCAAAAACTATAAGCGCACCGATCTTCTGTTCCTGCATAGTGGAACAGGCACGACAAACACCATCGATGGCAGCCTTTCTTTCAACATTGAGCACCGAATCGTGAGTTTTGCCCAAATTTCCGAAACTGCTGTGTCCCACCTTTTCGAGCGCATGGCGAAGTTCGGGCTGAAAGATAATGGCAACCGCTATAATGGCATAGTCAAAGAATTTTACAAGCAACCATCTGATACTGATGAGGTCGAGCCACTGTGCCAAAACCCAAGCGAGAAACAGCAACAAAAGACCTTTTAGCAAAATTTTTGCTCTCGTCTCTTTGAAAAATCCTATGGCTTTATAGATTACAAATGCAACGACAGCGATATCAATAATATCAACAATTCTGATATCACCAAAGGCCATAAATATTTGAATAAAAAATCCGGATATTAAGTCCCAAGCGTTGCTAAAAAACTCTGCCATAAACCTATCACCCCTTTTAAACTACTAATCAATGTCATTTTAACATAAAATACACAATATAATCAATAGACTTTTTTAACTTTTTTAATTTTATTTATATTTTTTAACACATTCAACAATACTTCCGCTTCTTGCTTTGTATTAAAGTCAGAAAAGCTGACACGCACAGTTCCTTTTTCCATAGTTCCAAGCCTTTTATGAGCCATCGGTGCACAGTGCAGTCCCGACCTTGTAGCAATACCGTACTTGGACAGCATTTCCGACAGTTCCGTGCTTTTAATCGACGTTATATTAAATGATAAAGTGGGCACGGCAAAGCGATATGACGGCCGCTTTGAATAAACAATACAACCCGATATTTTAGAAAGTCCATCATAAAGCATTTGAGCTATTTCCAGCTCGTGACGGTAGATATTTTCTCTTCCCTTTTTATTCACGTAATCAATACCTGCACTAACTCCCATAATTCCCGGCACGTTCACCGTTCCGCTTTCAAAACGTTCGGGCAAGTCTTCCGGTTGCAAGGTACTTGCCGACATCGATCCTGTGCCGCCTTCCACAAGTGTTTCTGGTATTTCACCCAAGGATATCAAAACACCTATGCCCATTGGAGCAAAAAGACCTTTATGCGGTGCGATACAGAGGTAATCTATTTTATCTCTTTTCATATCAATATCCAAAACGCCTGCGGTCTGTGCAGCATCTACGCAAAAGGGAACATTGTTTTCGGCACATATCTCACCGATTTCGGCAATCGGCAGAACAGTGCCCGTGACGTTAGACGCGTGCGTACATACAACAAGCCGAGTGTCTTTTTTTATAAGTCGCTTAAACGACCTGACGGTCGCATCCTTGTCACCGAAAATCACCTCAGCAACCTCTACTTTGGCGCCTTTCGACTGCATTTTGTGAAGCGGACGCGCAACGGCGTTGTGCTCCAATGACGACGTAACCACCTTATCTCCCGGCCGTACTATTCCTTTAATAACCGTGTTGAGTGCCGACGTACAGTTGGCTGTAAAAATAACCCTTTCGGGAGAATCGCAGCCAAAAAAATCAGCTATTTTTTCTCGGCATGCATATATCTCTTCACTGCATTTTACAGAAGATTTGTAACCGCCTCTGCCTGGGTTTACGGAAAGCTCCCTCAATGCCTTGTTGACGGCATTGATGACCGACGGCGGTTTTACACCCGATGTCGCGGCATTATCAAAATATATCATCAATTATCATCCCGCAACGAGATGATTCTGATACCGCTGTCCTGCAAAATTTTCTCGGCAGTTTTCAGGTCATTAGCCGAAACACTGATTCCAAAAAGGCATCCTGCGGCAGTGCCTTCACCAATCCTTTTGACCTCTGACCGTATATTATGCCGAGCCAACCTCGAACTCCCTTTATTTGCAAAGGTGGACGTTGTTGTCACAAACATTATCCTTTTCAAATCCATTCCTCCTCAGCTTAAAAATACACGGAATACTCCGCATAAACATTTTATGCCGAAAAAGGACAAACGGATAAATCAAAAGCATCAGGCAAGCGCTTTGCTTACCTGATGCTTTTAAATTCTCACCGATACTTCACCTGTATTTAAAACCGTCTCACTGCCGTCGGAAAGTCTTACTACAAGACCGCCATCACGATCAATTTCGGTTGCAAAGCCTGTTGTTTCAATGCCGTTTTTCACGAAAACCACATCTTTCCCGACAACTATTGAAAGGCTGCGGTATTCGTCAATAAAGGTACGTTTATTAAGTCCGTCAACAAGCATTTCAAGATGGTTGACAACCGAAGCTGCAAGTCGATTCCTATCGGTAGTCAATGCATTCAGACTTCCAGCCTTATCCTTTAAATCCTCCGGGAAAGATTCTGTCGAAACATTGATTCCAATTCCAACGATTATGCATTGTGCCATCTCCGTGTTAAGTTCAGTTATTGCTTCGGTTAAGATTCCGCAAACTTTTTTACCTTCGATATAGATATCGTTGACCCACTTTATACCTGCCTGCAAACCTGTCGTTTCCTTAATTGCCCTGCAAACCGCAACTGCCGCCGCCGATGTCACGGCAACACTCGACGCAATATCGGTCGACGGTTTATACAAATACGAAAGATACAGTCCCGTTCCCTTAGGCGAGTAGAACTCCCTGCCCAGCCTTCCTCTTCCTGTCGTTTGGGAGTCTGCAATTATCAGTTTCGGTCCACTGATTCCTGAACTCACCATTCTTTTAGCATAGGAGTTAGTAGAGTCAATCTCATCAAAAACAAAAACTTCTATGTTTTTGTTTTTCGCATAGCTTTCAACCGCAGTTTTTGACAATATATTCCCGTTTGAAATCAAACAATATCCGCGGTTATGCACCGACGTTATTTTATAGCCATCGGATTTCAAACCGCTTATTGCTTTCCAAACTGCATTGCGCGAGACCGAGTTTTCTGCCGCAAGCTGCTCACCCGAAACAAAAGCGCCCTCACTTTTCAGTAATTGTTTCAAAATGTTTTCTTTAAGCGACAAAACACTCACCTCCCAAAACATCTATTCAAAATATACTTTATTCATAAAAAGTTTTCAAGTGGTTTTCAAGCCGTTGTTGTAAATAATTACAGAATGTGGTAAAATAAATTATACCTTTAAATGAAAGACGTGAACCTGATGAGAATCAACTCGGACACACTAATACCAAAAACGCTAAAAGACGATAATGCCGAGCAATATTTTGGCCATATCAAAGAGTTCCATGAACTGATGATGCGCTATCAATGTGCCATTTTAGAGGTTGAAACAAAACTTCAAGTTTTAAACAACGATATGTCGGTGCGCCATAACCGCAACCCCATTGAATTCATCAAAAGCCGAATCAAAAAGCCGTTGAGCATCGCAAACAAATTAAAAAGACGAGGTTTTGAAGTCAACAACGAAAATATAACCGCCCATCTCAACGATGTAGCAGGTATTAGAGTTGTTTGCTCATTTATTGACGATATTTACGAGATTGCCGAAATGCTTGCAAGGCAGAACGACATCACCGTTATAGAGGTCAAGGACTACATTAAAAACCCCAAAGAAACAGGATACCGCAGTTATCATATGATAATCGAAATCCCCGTATTTTTTTCGGACAATGTTATGAACATGCGCGTTGAAGTACAGATAAGAACCATTGCAATGGACTTCTGGGCAAGCTTGGAGCACGATCTCAAATATAAAAACGACGGCGTTTCAGCGGAAATCAAACAAGAACTTTTCGAATGTGCCAAAACGATAAACGAAACCGATATCCGTATGCAACAAATACGCGACAAAGTAGAAAATGCTTAAAGAAACACCCGATATCAAACGATATCGGGTGTTTATTATCTGTGATGTTTCATAAGCCGCGCCAATTTAGAAAGTTCCATAATAATTGTCGGCACAATAATAAGACCTAATCCGATAAGGTAAAGTTTCCAATTAAGAAGCGAAAGTCCAAACGCAATTCTCAAAGGGGTAAACATTACTACCAAAACGAGTATTGCCGAACTTAATGCAGCAATATTCAGTTTCTTGTTGGTGAACGGCCCTATTTTAAAAAGGGAATGCTCACTTCTCATATTAAAACTCTGCACAACCTGTGACAACGCAAGCACCATAAACGCCAAGGTCTGACCACCGGCAGTGTTGCCGGTCATTTTTTCACCGATAAAGAAAGCTGCCAAAGCCAAAAGACCGAACATAAAGCCCTGCAACACTATTCGCACGCCGAATCCGTTGGCAAAAAGACCTTCATTTCGCGGTTTAGGGTTGCGGTCCATAACATCACTTTCAACCGGCTCCATACCGAGTGCTATGGCAGGAAGTGAATCGGTGACAAGATTTATCCACAAAAGCTGCATTGACAAAAGCGGCGTCTTGTGCCACAAAAGCATCGCCACAAAGACCGTGACGACCTCACCAATGTTGGTGCCGAGCAAAAATCCTACAACCTTTTTAATGTTGGCGTAAATACCTCTGCCCTCTCTTACCGCATCAACAATCGTGGCAAAATTATCGTCAGTTAACGTCATATCGGCAGCGCCCTTGGCAACATCAGTGCCTGTAATGCCCATAGCGCAACCGATGTCAGCAGCCTTTAATGCAGGAGCGTCATTAACTCCGTCACCCGTCATTGAAACAACCTTGTCTTTCTTCTGCCATGCTTTAACTATGCGGATTTTATTTTCGGGACTTACTCTTGCATATACACTAATGCGCTCGACCTCATTATCCAACTGCTCATCGGTCAAGGCATCAAGTTCTACGCCGGTAATAGCTTTGTCGCCCTCTTCCAAAATGCCGAGTTCACGCGCTATTGCCGAAGCAGTTATTACGTGGTCACCTGTTATCATGACAGGTTTTATGCCTGCTTTTCGACAAATTCTAACAGCTTCCTTAGCTTCCGGTCTGGGCGGGTCTATCATACCGACAAGGCCCAATAGAGTGAGTCCGTTTTCCAGGGTATCGGAAGTAAGTTCCTCGGGCATCTTGTCGATTATTTTATAGCCCACAGCCAGAACACGCAGTGCATCTGCGCTCATCTCATCGGTAACCGCCTTTGCTTTTTCAACATCACCCGCAACACAGCGTTCCTTCATAACGTCGAAGGCACCCTTTACGATCACGGTAAGGCGACCGTCGATATCGTTAATGGTGGTCATTAACTTTCTGTCAGAATCGAACGGCAACGAGCCAAGACGCGGATATGCTTTATTAAGGTCGTTTTTATTGAAGCCTTTTTTGTGTGCCGCCAAAACGATAGATGTTTCGGTAGGGTCGCCGATGTGGTGCTCCAACCCGTTTTCAAAGGTCACCGAGCCGTCACAGCACAGCGTTCCAAGTTTCAATAAATTTAAGGATTGTTCACTTAAATCCCCGTCTACTTCATCGACCGATTCGCCCGCATAGACCTTGACCAATGTCATACGGTTTTGAGTGAGTGTGCCCGTTTTATCAGAGCATATAACCGATGCACTACCAAGAGTTTCAACCGCAGGCAAGCGTCGAATGATGGCATTCTTTTTGACCATTCTCTGAACACCGATAGAAAGCACGATGGTAACGATGGCGGGTAAACCTTCGGGAATAGCCGAAACCGCCAACGACACGGCGGTCATAAATATTTCCATAGCAGGAATATCGTTAAGAACACCTACAACAAAGATGACAGCGCAGGCAGCAAGAGCCAGAACACCGAGATATTTGCCGAGTTGAGCAAGTTTTTTCTGCAACGGTGTCTGCCCGTCGTTTTCGTTGTTAAGAAGGTTGGCAATTTTGCCCATTTCGGTGTTCATTCCCGTTGCCGTAACTACTGCGACAGCGGTGCCGTAGGTGATACTGCAACCCGAGAACACCATATTGCTTCGGTCGCCCAACGGAGCCTTTTCATTCACGATTTCGTCTGCATTCTTTTCAGAAGGCACGGATTCACCTGTCAATGCCGACTCCTCCGACTTCAAGCTGACACTGCTGATTAGTCTTGCATCGGCAGGGATAAAGTCGCCTGCTTCAAGTTTAATTATATCACCTAAAACCAGTTCTGTTGCCTCAATAACCTCTTCCTTTCCGCCGCGAATTACCCTTGCGTGCGGTGCAGAAAGACTTTTTAAAGCATCAAGTGCCCTCTCCGCCTTGCTCTCCTGAGCAACACCCATAACGGCATTGAGAATGACTATTAGCAAAATGAGTGCAGGCTCAAAGAACTCCTTGGGCTCACCCTCAATACAGGCTATCACGAAAGAAATAACGGCCGCAGCGATAAGAATAAGGATCATAACATCCTTGAACTGATCAAAAAACCTTGAAAACCAGTTCCTTTTCTTCTTCTCGTTCAAACGGTTTTCACCGTATTGTCTGCGCAACTCTGAAACCTGATCTTCATTAAGACCGGTTTCCCGGTCGGTGTTCAAAGAGCGAACGGTCTCTTCCGCCGATTTAAAATGATACAACAGTGATCCCTCCATTTTGATTCTTTATTTCAAGGTATTATAACCTTAATTTACCAATAAGTAAGTTAATTAGTTGTTAAATTTGTTTTAAAAATTATCCCTATCATTACAACGATATAGAAACGGTTGCTAATATTATACCCGCAAAAACAACCATCGCGCACACAGTTCTCTTTAAAATGTGCTTTTCTTTAAAGAACATTTTTCCGCAAAGCACCGTCACAAGCACCGACGATTGCTTTATAAGTGTCATTACCGTAATTTGACTTTCGGGGTCCTCGTTGGCAATAAACAAGGCTCTGTCAGCTATGACAAACAGCACGCTCAAAATCGCTATCCAATAGTTGTTTTTTATGGTCGAGAGCTTTATCTTTTCTCTCTTGAATATTATGTATACACCGTAAAGTGCCGTCATATAGAGCATATAAAAAAACTGCAACTGCGAGCTGTCAAGAGTGCCCTTGGAAAGCAACATTTTATCAAGCAAGCCTGAAATCGCATTTAAAAGGCAGGACAAAAGAGCAATAACCAAATATTTCATCTTAATTGCCTTACCGTCGTCTTTGTTGCCAAAATTAACAAGAACAATTCCCAAAATAACAAGTAAAAGACCTGCTGCTTTGGGGATTGTCATGACTTCGCCGAGAAAGATCAAAGCCAGCACTATTGAAAATACGACCCTTGCGGTGTCGATAACACCGTAAAGGCTTACCGGCATATGCTTTATCGATGTAAACGCAAAAATCCAACCTACGAATATTACGAATGATTTTAAAAATATCCACAAATGGTCAACAAAAGATACCGCTAAGAGATTGTGTGAAAAAGGTATCAGCACTACTAACGCTATTAGTGCATGGTAAAACAGTACCTCTATTACCGAACTTTTTGTCAGCGCCTGTTTTTTGAGCGCATCTCTGGCACCCTTTGCCAGACCGTAAAACAGCACTAACGGAATCCATAAACCCATATCTTAATCCTCGAAATTTCTAGCCGAAGGTTCCCCTTCGGCTATTGTTATTTGCTTTCTATAAATTCTAATGCCTCGTCCACACTGTCGGCAAACATCATATAATCGGTCAACACTTCTTCGCCGATAATGGTTTCCTTTACGCCTGACTCCATAAGTTCTTTTAACTTATCGTAATAGCCGTCTGTGTTGAGTATAACCAACGGCTTTTTACCGAGTTGGCCCAGAGTGAGTAACGTCAACGTTTCGAAAAATTCATCGTATGTACCGATACCGCCGACAGTGACAATAAAAGCATCTGCCTTTTCTTCTAAAATCTGCTTTCTTTCACGCATAGTAGCTGTAAAAACCTGCTCGGTGCAGTTTTCGAACAGCACACCGTCAACATTAAAGAATGACGGAACGACAGCAATAGAATTGCCCCTTTTTTCATAAACTCCGCGAACAACGGCTCCCATCATACCCGAAGCACCGCCGCCGAAAACAAGGGTATGACCGCATTTCGCCATTTCCCTGCCCAACAGTTCTCCCGCTTCGACAAATTCCTTTTTTATCGTTGGGCTTGCAGCACCATAAACACAAATGTTCATAAATGTCTCCTCTACAATTTAATAAAAGTAGTGACAATACCTTTTTCGGTAACGTCAACTATTGCATATCCCGGTCCACCCTCTCTTGAATGCGAAAGTGCGCCCGGATTTATCATATAAATTCCGTCACAGTATTCCTCTTTAGCTATGTGGGTATGACCGTAGAGTGCCAAGTCAGCACCGACGTTTTTAGCGATTTCATATAGCATTTGTGTGCCATATTTCACCGAATATCTGTGCCCGTGCGTATAAAATATCCTTTTGCCTTCAATAACAGTCTGTCCCGAATCGGCAAAAGATGAAAACGGGTCGCAGTTGCCCGACACTATGTAAAAGTTTCTGTCACTGTAAAAGCCTTGCAACTCTGCTATTGCCTCAGCACCGTCGCCCAAATAAAAAACCTTTTTTATATCAGGGTGACGCTCTATCGCTTCTTCGGCATTACGCAAAGAACCGTGACAATCGGAAAGAACTAATATTCGCATTTGTACTCCTTTAAAAATCAAACCGAATTTCAGATTTTATCATAATCAAATTTCATCTTACTGCATATATTGTAATGATTATTTTCCATTATATATTAAACACGGAGTGATTTCAATGAAAGAATCTCAAATTGAACAAATGCTCAAAATCGCAGCCGCAAAACTCAATATGAGTCCCGAGCAGTTAAAGTCGGCAGCATCAAGCGGAGACGTTAATTCCATTCTTTCAAAACTCGATAAAAAAAGCGCACAAAAGGTGCAATCGGTTATGAGCGACAAAAAAGTAACCGATGAATTATTGAAAAGATTCGGCAACAACAACTCAAAAAATTGATATATTAAAGGAGACGGAAATGGACGATATTGCAGGAAAAATTTCCGAACTGCTCCAAGACCCAAACGGGATTGACAGAATAAAACAGATGGCACAGACCTTGTTTGAAACGCCTAACACGCCACCCACTCCTACTACATCTTCGCTTGACAGCGAAGGCGATGTTTTGCAAGGACTGTTAGGCTCGTTGAGCAATATCAACGAAAATTCAGAACCGGGTTTCGACCCGATGAAGATAATGGGTCTTATGTCGGTATTAGGTCAAGCAAAAGACGACAAGCGTTCGGGGCTTTTGCTGGCTTTGAAACCGCATTTGTCACACGACCGACAGCAGAGGGTCGACAAGGCAGTGAAATACTTGAAAATCGCCTCTCTCTTGCCCGTTTTAAAGGAGCAAGGGTTACTCGATTTATTGTAAAGGAGGATTTGTGTGGAGCCTACAAAACAAGAGCTGCAAAAAATGCAACGCGATGCCGAGCAGAGAATGCGTGAGATGCAACGAAAGACTGCAAAATACTCAGGCAACGGTGATGTTCCTCCCGTTCCGAACTTCGTACGTATAAACAATAACATGAGCGATCGCCGCCCTTCAAATAATCAGTCGCAAAAGAACCGACCTGAGCAGCACAAGGAAACCTACACAAAAAAGCAAACCCTTAAGCCGAGTAGCTCAAAGGGTTTGGTTGGCAAAGGTCTGGACCTTTTAAAAATGTTCAATTTCAACAACTTCAAGTTAGACAGTGACATAACCGTAATCGTAGTCCTTATCCTTTTACTGTCAAGCGAAGAAACCGACGAATTGCTTCTTTTGGCTTTGGCCTATATTATGCTTTAATGTCATTGACATAATTGCACACCGCCGCAAGATCATCCATCGTCATTTTTTCGGCGCGGATATTCTCATATAAACCGTTGGCAAGCAAAGCTTCTTTTACAGTTTCTTTTTGAACTCCCAGTCCTTTTGCGGCAGAGTTTTGGAAGGTTTTTCTCCTCTGTTCGAAGGCTGAGCGAACCATTTTGAAAAACATTTTTTCATTTTTCACATTAACGGCTCTATTTTCTAAGACTTTAAGCCTTATAACAGCACTGTCAACGTTTGGCGCGGGCATAAACGACCCTCTTGAAACGTTAAAAAGCACCTGGGGCTCACTATAATATCTTACGGCAACGGTAACGGCACCCGACTCACGACTGCCCACCTTGGCACAGATTCGCTCAGCAGCCTCTTTCTGCACCATAACCGTAATAGAAGAAAACGGCAATCGGCTTTCGAGCAGGTTCATAATAATAGGTGAAGTTATATAGTACGGCAAGTTAGCGCACACCGCAATCTTACCGTCAGGGAACTTTTCTTTTATGATGTTACCTAGATCCAATTTCATCGCATCGCCGAAGATTACCTCTAAATTGTCATATTCGGCCATCGTTTCTGCCAAAACAGGACGAAGTCTTTCGTCAAGTTCAATACTTACTACCCTTTTAGCCACCTTGCAGAGTTCGGCAGTCAAAACGCCGATGCCGGGTCCGATTTCCAGAATATTGGTCTCTCCGTCCAAAACGGCATTTTCCGCCATTTTTGGACAAACTGTCGGGTTTATCAAAAAATTCTGTCCCAGACTCTTCTTAAACGAAAAACCGTTTTTTGACAAAACTTCCTTTATAACACTCGGATTTGTTAATTCCATTATACCGTTTCCCTTCAATAAACTATCCTTATTTTAAATGCAAACCTTTAATTTGTAAACAATTTTCTTATATTTAAATTTATAACTTGTAATTATTTACGAATTTGCTATAATGTATTTGTTACTTGTGAATTTCTACTATTTCAAAGGTTGTTAACTTTTAAGGCTTTAAGGGAGGTCGCGGTTTGGAATTTTTAGATACAGTTTTTTCCGTCTTTACACCGTTTATCACAGGTTTAATAATTGCTTTTATACTGTACCTTCCGTGTAAAAACATAGAAAAACTGATAAAAAAGGTGAAAAAAAACTCGTTTGCTGCAAAGCACGCTCGAGGAATTTCGGTTTTATCTGTATACATACTCTTTGTAGCGCTTATTTCGATAATTCTCGCAACCGTAATTCCCTGGTTGGTCAACAGTGCAAAAAATCTGTATGCAAACAGTAGCGATTACTATAAGACTATCGTGGAATTTATAAATGCACGCTGTGATGATGAAGGTAAACTTTTCGGTCTTATCAGCGTTGATGCAATACTCAACAGACTGCAACCGGAAAATATTTTTTCAAACTTCAACTTCGGCCAGATAGCAACAATTGCAGGAAGCGTATTAAAGGCAGGCTCTGCCGTTATTGATGTAATCCTTGCTATCTTCTCATCGGTGTATATTCTTATGAGCCGTGCCTCACTAGTAGGTTCTCTCTGCCACTTTTTAACCCTTTTCAAATCAAAGGAACAGGTACAAAAGCTTTATGAATATATACGCAAAATTGTAAACATCTTCCACGCATATATTTACAGCACGATAATTGATGCGTTGATAGTAGGTTCGGCATGTAGCATCGTATTTCTTATTATAGGTATTGATTACGCTTTCCTTTTAGGTTTCGCAATAGGTGTTGCAAACCTTATCCCCTATTTCGGTGCTTTTATAGCAGGCACTATCGTTGCAGTGTTCACAGCCGTTACAAGCGGTATAGATGTAGCCATTGTAGTTGCGGTAAGCATACTCATCATTCAGCAAATTGATGCCAACGTTCTGCAACCAAGGATTGTAGGACAAAGTGTAGGTATACAGCCTTTGCTCACACTGTTTGCCATTACTGTCGGCGGCGGTTGGTTTGGATTTGCCGGAATTATACTAAGTGTTCCCATTGCTGCGACCTTAAAAATGATTATAACCGATATAATCGCGGCTCACGAAAAAGCAACCGAGGCAAAAGAAGCCGACGAGAATGCTGAACAACTTCCGCTGCCCACAGAAACGGAAGTTGAATCGCAAGAAAAAGCCGATTGAGCACCCTCTTAAAACTGTTCCTTCCTTTAAGTTTGTATCCACACACTTGAAGGAAGGATTTTTATTTGTCAACTTGTGCAAAACAGCCTATTTTTTTGCGATTTTGTATGCAAGACTTGGTTTTTGTTATTGACAAATAATATGTAAAATTATATAATAAATTCAGTACATTCGAGTATTGTAACCAAGTGTTTTTCACTTGTGTCACAAACGCAGGAAGGAACAGAAGATAAAATGAAAAAACGCAGCATAATTCTTTCAGTAGTTGTTTTTACAATCATTGCTCTTGCTCTTTGCGGATGTGGTGAAGACCTTTCATCCTATAACTATGAGCAGAATCCTACGGTGGCAGCACTCGATTATGAAGTGTTCACAGAGAGTAATTTCACCTACAATATTTACAAGGACCACGCAGAACTTGTTGATTACACAGGTAATGCCGGCACAGTCAAGGTTGCTTCTATCGTAAAAGGCAAGCCTGTTACAATCATCGGTACCGGCGCTTTTGAATCCACTTCCATAACAACTGTTGATATTCCTTCATCCGTTGTGGAAATCGGTGCAAACGCCTTCTACGGTTCAGGTCTTAAAGAAATCACCATTCCTTCGACCGTAACGAAAATTGGCTATGCTTCATTCGGCAAATGCGAACTTCTTAAAGACATCGTAATTCCCGAATCAATTACATATATCGACAACAGTGCTTTTATCAACTGCACAAGTCTTGAAACTGTTACTCTTCCTGCAACTGTTACCACCATCGGTCAGCATGCGTTTGACGGCTGTTCTTCTTTAAAGACCATTGCCATTCCCGCGTCAGTTGAAAAGATTGATGCTTATGCTTTCTATAAGTGCACCAAAATGGAAAGCATTGTTTTCGCAGATGATGCAAAACTCACCTTTATTGGTGATGATGCATTACGTTTTAAATCTTCAAACATTGTAAGCATTACTTTACCTAAGTCTGTAACCTCTATCGGCGAGCGCGTACTTGCAGATAACGACCGACTCGCTGAGGTTGTTTTCCCTACCGATTCCGCTTTGACCGCTATCAGCAACGCAGCATTTGAAAAGTGCGAATCGCTCGTTTCTGTCACCCTTCCTGCATCGGTGAAATCAATCGGCAAGTATTCATTCTCACAGTGCGGAAATCTTAAATCAGTTTACTTTGAAGGCGACATTGAGTCAATCGGCACTGCCGCTTTTGCAGAATGCGCACTTCTTACCACACTGGGCAAAAGCTCAGATAAACCTAAGAATATCTCAATTCCTGACAGTGTAACTGCTTTGGGCAACGAGGTGTTCACAGATTGCTCGGCTATCGCTTCCGTTTCACTCGGCAAAAGCTTAACTGTCCTTCCTGACAAAGCTTTTAAAAACTGCGGTAACCTTGTTGATCTTGACCTTGGTATGATTACAACCATCAATCAAGAGGCATTTTTAGGCTGTTCAAAACTTACAAACGTTATTTACTCCCCTGTTCTTAAAACAATCGGCAATTCGGCATTCACTTCTTGTTCTGCACTCCAAAGTGTTGTTCTTCCTGATTCTGTGTTCTATATTGAAGAGAGTGCTTATTCAAGCTGTACCGGCATCACCGAGTTGGTTCTTTCTAAGAACATCAGAACTCTTGGTCCCTCCTGCTTCTCCGGCTGTTCGGGAATCACCGAAGTTGATTTGAACAGAGAATTTCTCACTACCATTAGTTACAGCTGCTTTACAAATTGCACCGGTCTTAAATCGGTTGCAATTCCTAATAAAGTAACCTTTATCCAGCACGACACCTTCTCCGGTTGTTCTTCGCTTGAAAGTGTTACTCTCCACGATAACGTTACATCTATTCAGTACACTGCATTCCAGGGCTGTGCTATTGAGTCAATAACAATTCCCGCGAAGGTAACAGTCATTGAAGATAATACATTTGCAAACTGCAAGAACTTGAAGTCTATCGAGTTGAAGGGCGAAATCACCAAAATCGGTAAGAACGCCTTTGAAAACTGCTTAGTATTGTCATCTTTCGATATTCCTAACACTGTTGCCGAGATCCTTGACAACGCATTCCTCAACTGTGAAGCTTTGACAGAGATCAAGGTTCCCGCAAGTGTTACTATTCTGTCGGAAAGCACCTTTGAAGGTTGCAAAAATCTCAAAAAGGTTGTTCTTCCCGGTTCTATTCTCACCATCAGCAAACATTGTTTCAAGGACTGCACCGCTTTGACCGAAATCACTGTTCCTGTTAACGTTTCGATCATGAACGCCGGCGCGTTCATGAACTGCACATCACTTGAAAAGGTTACTATTCCTGCCAAGGTAAACAAGATTGACGAAAGCTTATTTGCCGACTGTACATCACTCAAAGAGGTAACAATCCTCGGTGAAATAAGGTCGATTGAAAAATATGCTTTCAAGAACTGTTCCGTTCTTAACACACTTACCCTTCGCGAATCCATCGCCAACGTTGGCGTCGATGCCTTTGCAGGTTGTGACAAACTCACAATAGAATGTGTTGAAGGATCTGTTGTTGCAATTAACGCAGCAAGCAACAATATACCTACCAAGTTCATTCCCGGTCAGGTTGCCAACGACAACGGTCCTAACCTTATCCTCTTCCTCATTATTATTGCAATAATTGTTGTAATCGTTGCAGGAGTTGTTGCTATTTGCATCATTCAAAAGAAGAAGAGAATCGAAAAAAACACTCTCAAAGAAGAAGATAAGATAAGCGACAAATAATTTATAATTTAAACCCCCGCAGGTCTTAACCTGCGGGGGTTCTTTTGTTTAAATATAAGGTATAAGTTCTGATGCGTCTTTTAAAACAATGTGCGGTTTATCGCAAGATTCATTCAATATCTTTTCGGTAGTTTCTCCACTCATTACAAGCACACTGACCGCACCCGCATTAAGACCACTCTTTATATCGGTGTAGATCCTATCTCCTACAACCGCCGTTTTTTGAGACTCTGTTTCACATTTTTTCATAGCAAGCAAAGGCATCATCGCCTGCGGTTTTCCGATTACAAACGGTCTTTTCCCCGTTGCATTAAAAATCATATCGCAAACGCTTCCACAGTCAGGCACGCTACCATATTCGGTAGGACATACATAATCGGGATTGGTTGCGATGTACGGCAAATCACGCGACAGCAACAGTTTACATACGTCTTCTAACTTTTTGAATGTCAGCTCCGTATCGAAGCCCATTACAACTACATCTATTTCCTGCAATTTTTCCGAAACGACAAAGCCTTCCTTACGAAGCTCGGCCTTTAACGATTCGGTTCCGCAGACATAAAGTGTTTTTCCGTTGTGATTCTCTTTAAGGTATACAGCCGTGGCCTGCGATGAAGTAAGGAAATCTTCTTCGGTAGACTCAACTCCCAAGCGTTCTAATTTCTTCACATAATCAATTACACTCTTCGAGGAGTTGTTGGTCATAAAAAGGTACTTTTTACCTGAATGCTTTATTAAACTAAGCAACTCCTTTGTAAACGGGAAAAGTCGGTCCCCTAAGTACAGAGTTCCGTCCATATCAAACAAATACAGTTCGATGTTTTGTAATACTGTTTTATCCAAATCAGCCACCTCTTACTTTTCGATAAGATTGGCATTGGTACTTATTTCTTCTTTGCCGTGGTTGTAGAACTTTCGGTTATCAAGAGCCCAAAGTCTTTGTGTGTAATCACCCGATTTTGCGTTGCCTATTGCTTCTTCCAATTCATAGATTCTGGCATCCATCAGGTCAAGTTCACTAAGTAGTTCAGCTTCCAAGAACATGGGTTTTACCGCCGCGCCAAATTCAGGCTCACCATGGTGAGATAAAACCATGTGTTGTAAAAGCAATTTTAGTTCATCGGGTGTTCCCAATTTTTCTGCAAATCGGTCAATAATAATAGCACCCTTGGCAAGATGACCCACAAGATTACCTTCAAGTGTATATCCGGTAGCTGTTCCGGCGCTGTTCAGTTCAAATTCATCAATTTTAGCCACGTCATGCAACATAGCACCTGCAAGCAGTAAATCACTGTTGACCGAGGGGTAAATCTTACACAACGACTGTGCCAGACGCACGATAGACAGAGTGTGATACAAAAGTCCACCGCGAATAGCGTGATGAAGTCTGAATGCAGCCGGCCAGAATTTAAGTTTTTCTTCATATTCCTTGTAAACAGCCAAAACTATATTCTTGATATCTGCATCACTCATATTCTCAGCAACACTAACAAGGGCATCGTACATTTCTTCACCTGAAAACGTTGCAGAAGGAACAAAATCAGCGGGGTCAACATTGTCGTTGGGTTGGACACGTCTGATTCTTTCAACACGAAGTTGGTCGGTGCCATTGTACTGCGAAACAGTACCACGAACCTTTACGATATCGCCGGATTGGAACATTCCGTGCAACTCCTCGTGATAATCCCAAAGTTTGCCCGAAATCTCGCCCGTTTTATCACAAAACATAAAGTCAAGATACGGCAATCCTTTGGCAGTAGTTTTCTTATCCATAGATTTAATCATCAAAAACAAATCGTTTGTTGCGTCCATAATATAATTCATAAAGCCACCAACTTTTCTTGATATCAGTTCCATTATACATTATGTTTTAAAGTTTGTAAATCAAATTTTCCAAACCTTTAACTTTACAATTTAATGCTATTTATCACTCGCCGAAATAATGCTTTAATCATATCTTAATAAGTTTAAAACAAAATGAGTTTTTTGTGGAATTTTTACACAAGTTATGGTATTATTTAAATATATAATCCTTTTAGGAGCGTGGACAGCAAGTGAAAATAAAGTCAATCATCTGCTTAACAGTTGCTTTAATTTCGCTGACAGTGACTAGCTGTGGTACGAAACCCGAACAACAGCCTGCCAGTCAGTTTTTTAAGCTCACCGCCAACCCAACGGTAAGTTTTACAAAACAGTCAAAGGAAATTGTCGGTCGCTACAATGCACAGTACACCGACAAATTCACCCCTTCTGATTCATACGGTGAAATTATGCCCTTTATGGGACAGTATCTAACCTATACCGGCACCACTAATGACGGTTCTGAAAAGACCATTGTCAGCGCCCTTTACGGCATTTGCACCGAAGATGGCAAAATAATTGTCGACCCCGTTTACAAGTCGGTCAAGCAGGTAAAGTTAAAAAACGGAAACTGTTTTTATATATTCCGTGTTGACTCAAAGTCAACCACCAAAACCGACTCTCATATTATAATCAGTCACGACGGTACTTGGATGAGTGAGATAAGCGGTAACTACGAATTTTCCGAACTAAGCAACGAGGAAATGATAGTTCTTTTGAGAACCGTTAAATATAAAAACGGTGACATCAAGTATGTATACGAATATTATGATTATGAAGGCAAAAAGTCGTTTTCATACAGTCCGTTGCAGAATGACAGCACAACTGCAAGCAGTACGATTTCGGAATTTAAAAACGGAGCCGCAGCCGTCAATGAAACCTACACCGACCCAGCCGGTAATGTTACCACTAAGGGATATTACGTAAATAAAAAGGGATATTCCAAATTCGGAACTTATACCTTTGCCGGCGAATTTTCGGGCGGTTATGCAGTTGTTGCCAATCAGGAAGGTCTTTACGGCGTCATTGACGAAAAAGGCAGTTACTTCATCAAGCCGACCTACAAGAGCATCACTTACAACGCAGAACTCGGTTATTTTGCTTGTATAAACGAAGAAAACTGCACCATTATGGATAAATCAAAAAACACAGTCAAGGTTATCAATACCGTTGACAGTGTCGTCAACATAGTCGGTGCTGAAAGACTTATGTATAAAAAGTATTCCAAAGCCACCGATAAGACCGAATATTTTTATCTTGACTCCAACGAGCCGTTTGTTTTTACCGGTACGGGTCAGTTCCCGTCGGAGCATATCGGCAACGGAATTTACAGTTGTTCTTACAGTAATGTCTGCTACTTCTTCAATGAAGACGGTCAATCCATACTGATTTGCGAGGATTTTGGCGGAATCGCATCTTCCAAAGGTAATTACATCGTGATTCAGAACAAACGCAAGGATAAACTTTATTTTATCGACTTTAAAACTAAAACCACGCTTTCAAGCATTGAATATGCCTACTGCGAAGGCTTGGGCGACAAGGGTCTGTTTGTGGTTGAGAAAGACGGATTGTACTCAATATACGACGCCACCACAGGCACTTTTAAGGTTGAAAACTGCGACCTGGTAGAAATTATGCATTCATATAACAAAGACTTTTTCAGCGTTAAAAAGGATGGATATATTGAATTGTATGACGATTCATTCAATGTGGTTTTCAGAACACTTAACGGAGGTGTGTCGGAATGAGATATTTAAAAACTGCACTTGCCGTTATGCTTATATTTTGCGCTTTAATGTTTTCGGCTTCCTGCAAGGAGGAAACGCCCGTTGTCACTCCCCACGGCATTGTTGAGGGTAGTATAAATATCACAACCGAGAATCTGCCGAAAATCGCGGTTGACGCGAATTACTCCTACGCAGGATATTCTCTTGCAGCGGCTCTTTTGCGCGTTAACGAAGACACCAATTTGGGCACTGTCGAATCACCAAAAAATGTTACCGACTTTGTCACGCTCGGCAGCAGTGACGAATGCTTTGAAGCAATAACAAACGGCAAGGCTGACATCGTAATAGGTTTCCTGCCCGAAAGTACAGCACTTGATGCTTTAATAGATTTAGGAATCACACTTAAAACCGTGAATATTGCAACCGAAGAATTGGTGTTCTTCACCGGTCCCGAATGTGGCGTAGACACACTCACGAAGGAGCAGATTATCAGCATCTTTAACGGTTCTGTAACCAACTGGAAGGATTTGGGAGGAAACAATGTGAAGATTTCTGCATTCTTGCCCGAAACCGACTCGGTCGCTTATAGTTGGTTTGAGAAGGAATTCGGCAAATTGGAAACAACTCCTCAAAGACCGGTTGTTATTTATAGCACCGCCGATGGCATTTTCACAGCCGAAGCAAATTATGATAACCGAGCAGGTGCTATAAGTTTTGCTTTAAAATCCGATTTCAGTAACACCACTTTGGGCGGAACTAAAACCGTTTTGAAGGTTTTTGATGCTGAAACTGATGTCAAATTTGAGCGTAACATCGTATTGGCAATAAAGAACGGGTTGGAATCCGAGTCTGTTACCGATATTGTCTTCAACTGGCTTGGTACTCCCCAAGGTAAATTACTGCTAGCCGCAATCAAAAATGAAATCACAAAATAGCAAAATTTGTTGACTTTTTTACCATAAAAGTTGTATAATAATTTTGTTGTATGTATCCTTAAAAAATTTTTCAAGTGAGGTGAGAAAATGGACGCCGACAACGGTAGTATGAGTGCAAAGCCCCGAAGTAGAACGTTTAACGGTTGTCCGTTTTCCGTTATACTATAATGTGACTATGTACTCCTTTTTACTACATATTTTTGTAAAAGGAGAGATTGGAATTGGAACTCACGAAAGAATTTTTGGATGAGTTAAAAGAACTCATCACCGATAAAAAATTAGTCTGTCTGCGCGGCAAGCTTATTGAATTAGAGCCTGCCGACGTTGCGTTGTTTTTTGACGACCTTGAACCGCAGTGCTTGCCCTTAGTATATCGCATATTACCTAAGGATTTTGCGGCAGAAGTTTTTTCCTATATGGAACCCGAGTCGCAAGAATTGTTAATTAAAGCGTTCAACGACGTCGAATTAAAGCATATAATCGACGAACTGTATCTTGACGATATGGTCGATATGATTGAAGAAATGCCCGCAAAGGTCGTTTCTCGAATCTTGCAGACTGCAAAGCCCACAATAAGACAACAAATCAACGAATTACTCAAATACCCCGAAGACAGTGCCGGAAGCATTATGACGGTCGAGTACGTATCACTCAGCAAAACAAAAACCGTTGCGGAAGCTTTCAGCAAGATACGCCGAGAGGGTATTGACAAAGAAACAGTCTACACCTGCTACGTCACTGAGAAAAGAAAACTCATCGGTACTGTTTCAATCAAGGATTTATTGCTCGCAAATGAGCAGGAAACCGTTGAAAACATTATGGTTTCCAACGTCATTTCGGTTGATGCTTATGAGGACAAGGAAGAGGTTGCAAAAGCATTCTCAAAGTACGACGTTTTGGCTCTGCCTGTTGTCGACCGCGACGGAAGAATCGTCGGCATAGTCACTGTTGACGACGCTATCGACGTTATTGAAGAAGAAGCAACCGAAGATATTGAAAAAATCGCTGCTATAACGCCGAGCGACAAGCCGTATCTCAAAACAAGTGTTATAAGTCTTTGGCTCAAACGTATACCCTGGTTGATTCTTCTTATGGTATCGGCAACGTTTACTGGTGCCATCATCACATCATTCGAAGATGCATTAAAGATCTTCCCCGCCCTTATTGCTTTTATCCCGATGCTTATGGGTACGGGTGGTAACGCAGGCGGACAGGCTTCCGTAACAGTTATCCGCGGTCTCGCATTGGAAGAAATACGTATGGGCGACATTTTCAAAGTTGTTTGGAAAGAGATAAGCGTTTCTCTTTTGTGCGGTGTTGTTTTGGCTGCGTTGAATTTCATCAAAATAATATTGATAGACAATCTGCTTCTTAACAGCAATATAACCGTTCTTGAAAACGTTACTGTTTCTATCACTCTGATAATAGTTGTTTTCTGCGCCAAGGTCATTGGTTGTTCACTGCCGATTTTTGCCAAAAGGATCGGTCTTGACCCCGCAGTTATGGCAAGCCCTTTGATCACAACAGTGGTTGACGCAATTTCGCTGATAGTCTACTTTATGATTGCAACAAGAATTCTTGGAATCTAAATTTTTCTTGACATACAACTACACTTCCTGTTCAATCTAATAAATTCAAAGAAAAGAGGTAACAAATATGCAGAAGTTTATTGTTATGCATGATATTGATATGGCAGATTTTATGCAGACCCTTGAAGCTTGTAAAGGCGACGTTTTTCTTGAAACAAACGAAGGCGATGTTCTTAATCTCAAATCTAAACTTTGTCAGATGATGGGTGTTGCAAACATTATGAAAGGTGCAATAATTCAAGAAGCATCACTTCGTTGCAGTAATCCCGAAGACGAAAGCCTTTTGTTCAGATTCAATCTTTATAAGGAAGTTCCTACTATTAAAGAAGAGGACGACGAAGACGAATAATATCTCAAACGAGGCACCCCCGCATCTCTAATGTGTGGGGTGCTTTTTATTTATTATTTTAAGTTTTAGTTATTTTGCATACAGCCAATTTGCGCGAGCACCTTAATAAAGTTAAGTAAAAGCGTATTTTTCTATGTTTTTTCGATTCAAAACTAATTTTATTAAGCATAACGTAAATTTTAATAGTTTTTGAATCGGTTTAATTGACTTTTCATAGTATAGTGTTATAATAATAAAATGTTAATTCAAACGTTTGGTTTTAGGAGAGAATAATGAATATTACTGAAATTTTTGGTTGTGAAGTTTTTAATGAAGCAGTTATGAAAGAAAAACTGCCCGAAGAAACCTACATAGCACTCAAAAAGACCATACACGATGGCAAACCTATTGACCTTGCCGTCGCTAATACGGTAGCCAACGCTATGAAAGATTGGGCTATCGAAAAAGGCGCTACTCACTATACCCATTGGTTCCAACCTATGACCGGCTTCACCGCCGAAAAGCACGATAGCTTTATTTCGCCGACGGAAGACGGCCATATCCTTATGGAGTTCTCAGGTAAGGAACTTATTAAAGGTGAGTCGGACGCTTCTTCCTTCCCTTCGGGTGGACTGCGTGACACCTGTGAGGCAAGAGGCTACACTGCTTGGGACCCTACCTCATGCGCTTTTGTTAAAGACGGCACCCTCTGCATTCCTACCGCTTTCTGCTCATATACCGGTGACGCGTTGGACAAGAAAACTCCTCTACTGCGTTCAATGTCGGTGTTGGAAGCACAGGCGTTGCGTATTCTCCGTCTTTTCGGCAACACCACAGCAAAGCGTGTTATCACCACTGTCGGTGCCGAGCAGGAGTATTTCCTTATAGACAAAAAGTATTATGACGAGCGCAAAGACCTCATCTACTGCGGACGCACCCTCTTCGGCGCACCTGCACCCAAAGGTCAGGAAATGGAAGACCACTACTTTGGCGCATTAAAACCCAGAATTTCTGCATTCATGAAAGAGGTTGACTGCGAACTTTGGAAGTTGGGTGTTCTCGCCAAGACAAAACACAATGAAGCCGCGCCCGCACAGCACGAATTGGCTCCTATATTCTCTACCACCAATGTTGCGGTTGACCATAACCAGATTATGATGGAGACACTTAAAAAGGTTGCCAACCGTCACGGACTTGTTTGCTTGATGCACGAAAAGCCATTCAAAGGCGTTAACGGTAGCGGTAAGCACAACAACTGGTCAATGTCGACCGATACCGGTCTTAATCTTTTAGACCCAGGTAAAACCCCCTCCGAAAACGCGCAATTCCTGCTCTTCCTTGCCGCCGTTATTAAAGCGGTTGACGAGTATCAGGGCTTGATGCGCGTGTCTGTAACCTCACCCGGTAACGATCACCGTTTGGGCGGCGGCGAAGCACCTCCCGCCATCGTTTCAATCTTTTTGGGTGACGAACTTGAAGCCATTCTTGATGCCGTCGAAACCGGCACTCATTATAAGGACGCCAAAGCAACCAAGATGAAGCTCGGTGTCGATATTCTCCCTGCCATTCCTAAGGACAACACCGACCGTAACCGTACTTCTCCGTTTGCATTTACAGGTAATAAGTTCGAGTTCAGAATGTTAGGTTCTTCGGCATCAGTTGCCGACCCCAACATCACACTTAACACCATTGTCGCAGATGTGTTGATGAACTTTGCCGACCGTTTGGAAAAAGCAGATGATTTTACAACTGAGGTTAACGAAATCGTTAAGGAAACCGTTAAAAACCATAAGAGAATTATTTTCAGTGGAAACGGCTATTCTGACGAGTGGAAGAAAGAAGCTGCCGAGAAGGGACTTCTCAACCTTGCTTCAACAGTCGACGCTTTGCCTGCAATGATTGAGCAAAAGAATATCGATGTTTTCGTTCGTCACAATGTTTTCAGTGAAACTGAAATTCGTTCAAGATACGAAATTCAGCTTGAAAATTATGCGAAGATCATCAATATAGAAGCACTTGCTGCAATCGATATGATTCGCAAGGAATATCTTCCTGCAATCATTCGCTATTCAACCACATTGGCTGAGGCAGTGAACGCAAAATCGGTTCACGGCATTGCATGCAAGGCAGAACTCGAAACAATGAAGAAGTTATCAAAACTTACAGACTTTATCTATGATAAGGTTGCCGAATTGGAAGAAAAAGACCGCAAGGCATCTTCCTTCACAGGCAAAGAGAGTGCCGACTTATTCCACAGTGAAGTTATCCCCACGATGAATGAACTGCGCACCGCTGTCGACGATGCCGAAAGAATCACATCGAAAAAATATTGGCCTGTCCCCTCTTACGGCGATTTAATTTTTAAAATTTAATTCTAACAAAAAAGCCCTTACCAACTAAGCGTTGGCAAGGGCTTTTTGTTTACGCCTTAGGACTCGAAAACTTCTGTTTCGCCTGCTGTATCTTGGTGGTTTCTGCCTGAGCCGGACTGTACCAACCGTTTGTAGCCATCTGATCAAATATTTCAGCCTGTATTTTATGCTCATCATTCAAAATATTCATAATATCTGCTCTCATAGATGTCGTAGCACATTCATCGGCAAACATTGAATAGTTTAAATCCGTGTGTTTTTGTAATGTCAAAATTTCTTCAAGCATTTCCTTGTCTTTCATATAAATACCTCCTTAACTCAAATGTGATAAGAGCGTGTTGTAGTGACTCTCATGTTTTGCTGCAATTTCGGTTAATTTACTGCTCAACGCAGAATCATTTGCACACTGTGCTGCGTCACGGTACTTTTTAATGAGTTGTTGTTCCAATGTCAACTGATCCTCGATCCAGGACAGTTCCTTTGCGGTCAATGCCATAAATAATCCTCCTTAGAAATAGTATTTTTATTATTTGAAATTTTAATAAGTATATACAAAAAAACTTCCGTTTTGACAACGGAAGTTTTTTGATTTTTAAAATTTTAAATTTTATTCGGCATAGTTGAAGCCGGTTTCCAAAGCCTTCAAGTTGTAATCCAACAACTCGGCACGTTTTGCGGAAACGACCTTTTTAAGAGCGCCTTCGATATCCTCAAAGGAGATCATGCCTGTTTCCTTGATCATCTTGCCAACCATAATCATATTAGCGAGAGTAGGAATGCCTGCTTCCTTGGCAAGCTTTGTTGCAGGAATATAGAAAGCATCAACGTCGCTGCGGTTCACCTTTCGGTCAATCAAGGTTGAATCAACAAAGACTTTACCGCCCGATACAACGGACTCCTCATACTTATCAAGTGACGGAAGGTTCATTACCATCAAAACATCGGGAGTCGATACAATAGGAGAACCAACAGGGGTGTCACTTACGATTACACTGCAATTAGCAGTACCGCCACGCATTTCAGGGCCATACGAAGGAAGCCAACTGATTTCCTTGTTCTCCAAAAGTCCCTTATATGCTATAAACTTACCTGCAAAAAGAACGCCTTGACCACCGAAACCTGCAATAAGAAGTTGTGTTGTACTCATATTACTTTTCCTCCTTATTTGCGCTTCTGTCTTTATAAACACCCAACGGATAGTGAGGAATCATCTTCTCGTCTATCCATTCAAGAGCCTTTTGCGGAGTCATGCCCCAGTTGGTGGGACAAGATGACACAACCTCGATAAGTGAGAAACCTTTGCCCTCAACCTGATTCTGAAAAGCTTTTTTAATAGCTTTTTTAGCAGCAAGAACGTTCTTAACGTTATTAACTGCGACACGCTGAATGAATTCAGGTCCATCCAAAGTAGCAAGCATTTCAGACACGCGAATCGGGAAACCGACAGTGTTTGTGTCACGTCCATAGGGAGATGTCTGAGTAACCTGACCGGGCAAAGAAGTCGGTGCCATCTGGCCGCCGGTCATACCATAAATTGCGTTGTTAACGAAAATCACAGTGATATTTTCGTTTCTTGTTGCTGCGTGAACGGTTTCAGCCATACCGATAGATGCCAAGTCGCCGTCACCCTGATATGTAAAGATGATGTTTTCAGGCAATGCTCTTTTAAGACCGGTTGCAACCGCAGGAGCACGGCCGTGAGCAGCCTCAACCATATCGCAAGCAAAATAATTGTAAGCCATAACAGCACAGCCAACAGGTGCTACACCGATGGTGTTACCTTCGATACCAAGCTCATCAATAGCTTCGGCAACAAGACGGTGAATGATACCGTGTGTGCAACCGGGACAATAATGAAGCGGTGCATCGGTCAAAGATTTAGGTTTTTCGAATACTACCATTACTTGTTACCTCCTGCCACAGATTTAATAGCGGCCAAAACTTCCTCAGGACTGGGAATCATACCGCCGGTGCGGTTGCAAAGAGTTACGGGCTTCTTGCAACCTGTTGCAAGTTTAACGTCCTCGATCATCTGACCCATAGAAAGCTCAACCGAGATGAAAGCCTTGACCTTGTCAGCAGCTTCTTCGAAAGGCTTGTTGGGGAACGGCCAAAGAGTGATGGGACGAATCATACCGACCTTGATACCTTCAGCACGTGCAGCCATAATTGCGTTCTTTGCAACACGGGCAGCAATACCGAAAGCAGCAATACAGTACTCTGCATCATCCATCATAAAGGACTCGTACATAGTTTCGTTCTCTTCAATTTGCTTATAACGCTCAAAACGCTCAAAGTTGGTTTTTTCAAGCTCATCAGGTTGGAGATAAAGAGAGTTAATGATGTTGTGCTTTCTCTGACATTTTGTACCGGTTACTGCCCAATCCTTGTTTTTGTCATAATCAGTAGGTTCGGGAAGCACTACCGGCTCCATCATCTGACCCATGGTACCGTCCGCCAAAATCATAGCGGGCATACGGTATTTATCTGCTAATTCAAAACATTTCGCAGTCATATCTGCCATTTCCTGAACCGAAGCGGGTGCCAAAACCAAAATATGATAGTCACCGTGACCACCGCCACGAGTTGCCTGAAAATAGTCCGACTGTGAAGGCTGAATACCGCCAAGACCGGGGCCGCCACGCTGAACGTTAACAATGAGTGCGGGCAAATCAGAACCTGCGAGGTATGAAATACCCTCGCTTTTAAGTGAGATACCTGGGCTAGAAGACGAAGTCATAACACGAAGACCTGTTCCTGCAACACCGTAAACCATATTGATAGCTGCAATCTCACTCTCTGCCTGTAAGAACACACCGCCGATTTTGGGCATTCTTTTTGCCATATAAGCGGCGATCTCGGTCTGAGGAGTGATGGGGTATCCGAAGTAATGCATACAGCCTGCTCTGATAGCGGCTTCGGCAATAGCTTCATTACCCTTCATAAGTACCTTTTCTGCCATAATACTCACCTTACTTCTCAACAGTGATTACACAGTCGGGGCACATTGTTGCACAAAACGCACAACCGATGCACTTAGAACTGTCGGTAATCTCTGCGGGAGAGTGTCCTTTCTTATTGATTCTGCCCGAAGCCAACTGAACGATGCCTTTGGGACAAGCTGTAACACAAAGTCCACAGCCTTTGCAAAGATCTGTGTTAAATGTAACCTTTGCCATACTAAAATCCCCTCTTTAAAAAAGTTTTTTCTGTAAATTCAATGCGAAAACATTATCGAGTTGCGACTCTAATTTATCTGCAATTCGGCTATCAACCGTTGTCATAATAACAGGCAAACCCGATTGCTCTGATAACTGATACGCCTTTTCAACCGTTGCCAAAACATCGTCGGGTGTAGTTTCTGCACCCACATTAGAGTTGTTGGCAATCGCGGTGAACTTGATTCCACCTGCCAATTCTATTTCCCTCATAACCTCCAAAGCCTCTTCGGCAGCGGTTGTGAGAGGACGATAAAAATTGACAACAAAAATCATCTCGTAATCGTTTTCTGCTAAAATTGATGGCGTGTATCGGCCCAATGCATAAGCACCACGGTCGTCACCGCCTATGTCTAAAACCGCAAATTTCAAGCGGTCCTGAACAACCTTGTATGTTTCCTGCGGAAGACTCGGCAAATCAACATTTGAGTTGGCGAAATGCGGCGAAATAAGTTCAATTCCTGCCTTTTCCAACTCATCAGCACTGTCTTTTGTTCGAAAGTACGGATTAACTATATCAAGGTCAGCAATAATAACCTCTTTTCCGCTTTCTTTCAAGTGCAGCGCGTAGTTTACCGCAATATTGGTCTTTCCGCTGCCGTAATGGCCTGCAAAAAGTGTTATCCTTTTCATAAAAACACCTTCATCACAACCGATACGTCAGTTGTGTTTACAACTTATTACGCTGAATCTTTCCGCTTGTAGTCTTGGGCAGTTCTTCGCGGAAAACAACGATTCTGGGATACTTATAAGGAGCAGTCCTGTTTTTAACGTAGGTCTGAACTTCCTTTTTAAGTTCTTCGCTGGGAACAGTTCCCTTGGTAAGAACGATAGAAGCCTTGACCACCTGACCTCTTACCTCATCGGGAGCCGCGGAAACGCCGCACTCCAAAACAAAGGGAAGTTCCATAATAACGTATTCAATTTCAAACGGTCCGATGCGATAGCCCGAAGACTTAATAACATCATCAACGCGTCCAACGTACCAGAAGTAGCCGTCCTCATCGCGCCAAGCGGTATCGCCGGTATGATAATATCCATCATACCATACTTCTTTTGTCTTGCTTTCGTCGTTATAGTAACCGCAGAACAAACCGCAGGGAACTTTGTCGGCTGTCTTGATGCAGATCTCGCCAACCTCACCGACTGCCGCTTCTTTTCCTTCGCTGTCAAGCAAATGAATATCATAAAGCGGAACGGGTTTGCCCATAGAGCCAAGACGCATCTTGGTACCCGCAAGATTTGCCAGAGCGCAGGTGGTTTCTGTCTGACCAAAGCCTTCCATGATCTGCAAACCGGTAGCTTGCTCGAACTGTCGGAATACCTCGGGGTTCAAAGCCTCACCCGCTGTGGTCATATGTTCAACGCTTGATAAATCGTATTTAGAAAGATCCTCTTTAACGAGCATACGAAGCATTGTGGGCGGAGCGCAGAAGGTTGAAATGTTGTATTTTGCAAACATCGGCAAAATATCAGCAGCAGAGAAACGGTCGAAGTCATATACAAACATACCTGCTTCACAAAGCCACTGACCGTAAATTTTACCCCAAGCAGCCTTTGCCCAACCTGTATCGGAAATTGTAAGATGCAATCCGTCGGGATTTACACAATGCCAGTATTTAGCAGTGATAAAGTGACCGAAGGGATACTTATAGTTATGTGTTGCGATCTTGGGATTTCCGGTTGTGCCCGATGTGAAGTACATAAGCATCAAATCGTCACCGCAGGCAGTATCCTCGGTACGTTCAAACTTACCACTGAACAACGAATATTCCTCGTCAAAGTTTTTCCAGCCGTCACGGTTTCCGCCAACCATAACCTTAACATCAAGTGACGGACAATGCTCGGCGGCTAAATCAACTTCATTTGCTACACCGTCATCAGCAGTGCAGACAACAGCCTTGACACCTGCCGCATTTATACGGTAGGAAATGTCATGCTCTTTAAGCTGGTTAGTTGCAGGAATAGCAACAGCGCCCAACTTGTGAAGTGCCAGAATGGTAAACCAGAACTGGTAGTGACGCTTCAAAATGAGCATAACCTTGTCGCCCTTTTTGATGCCGAGTGATTTCAGATAGTTGGCAGTCTGTGCCGAGGCTCGTTTAATATCCTTAAAGGTGAAACGGCGCTCGGTACCGTCCTTTGAAATATGCATCAAAGCGGTCTTATCGGGTTGCTCAACACCCAATCTATCAATAATATCAAAAGCGAAATTAAACTTATCGATATTTTTAAAATCGATTTTTTGCAATACGCCTTTTGAGTCTTCCTCGGTAATTACGTAGTCCTCATAAACGCGGGTTCTTTCGGAGCTCTTAACAGGCTTTTTGGTAGTTGCGGTAAACTCCTTAACGCCGCCGTGGGTAAGATTCGAAATAGGCTCACCTGCGGGGTTAAGAACGATAGCGTAAAATATACAATCTTCACCTTCAACAGCAATCATTCCGTGAGGTGTGTCACTGTCATAATAAATACTATCGCCTTCGTGAAGTATCTCGGTATGGTCACCTACCTGAACCTTCAAAGCACCCTTTAAAACGATATCGCACTCCTGACCCTCGTGGGTGGTGAGTTCAATATCAGCATTCTGCGCTTCTTCACTGTATGTTGATACAACATACAAAGGCTCGGCAATACGGTTTTTAAACGTACCTGCAAGGTTATAATAGACCATGCCGTGCGCCTGTTCTATCTTTTGACCTTCACCGTTACGGGTTACAGTATAGCCGGCCAATCTCGGTGATGAACCCTCGATAATATCGGTAACGTCAACCTTTAAAGCCAGAGCGCATCTGTAAAGGAACGCAAAGTTTAAGTCCCTCTCACCTGCTTCGCAGGCTAAATATTCATCATAAGATACGCCGGTTTTAGCCGCCATTTCCTTGACAGTAATGCCCACAATATCGCGCAGTTCTTTGATACGGTTGGCCATTTCCATTATTCTGATGTCCAATCCGGTAGTTCCCATTTTGTTTACCTCCAAATTTACCGCAAATTTAAAAAACTCGCCTCAAAGATAACAGTCCTTTGAGACGAGCTATAAGAAAACTTATATCCCGCGGTACCACTCAAATTGCACGGAGCTTTCACCCCGTACCCCTCAGGCTCTGACAAGCCCTATGCATTAACGCAGCAGTTACGGAAAGGTTCTACTCAAGTTTAAACTTTTTCTTCCTTTCAGCTCGGAAGCTACTGACTGTAAGAAACCTTGATATCGGCTCGCACCATTATGCCGACTCTCTGAAATCTCAGTTTCAACGTCCTCTTCGTCTACGCCTTTAAAATGGATTATTATAATGTGATATTATAACAAACAAAGAAACTATTGTCAATAAAAATAAAATTTTTTCGACAAAATAAGCCTTATATTTTTTTACTGCGAAGGCAATATTTGCCTTCGCAGTATCATGTTTAAAGCTTATTTCTCTGAATCTTTCCGCTAATGGTCTTAGGCAACTCATCACAGAAAACAACAACCCTTGGATATTTATAGGGTGCAGTATGCTCTTTAACATACTGCTGGATTTCCTTTTTAAGTTCCTCACTGGGTTCGGTTCCCTTGGTAAGAACAATGGAAGCCTTAACTACTTGACCTCTTACTTCGTCGGGAGCTGCAGAAACACCGCATTCCAAAACATACGGTAATTCCATAATAACGCTCTCGATCTCGAAAGGTCCGATGCGGTAACCTGAGGACTTAATAACGTCATCGATACGGCTGACATACCAGAAGTAACCGTCCTCATCGCGCCAAGCGGTATCGCCGGTATGATACATACCGTCATAGATCGCTTCGGCGGTCTTTTCTTCATCACGGTAGTATTCTCTGAACAGACCGCAAGGCACACCTTCATCAAGATGGATAACTATCTCACCGACCTCACCGTTGGGCAACGAATTGCCGTCGGGGTCAACAATGTCAACCTTATACTGCGGACTTGCTTTACCCATTGAGCCTAACTTTGCGGTTGTTCCCACAAGGTTAGCAATGGTAAGGGTGGTTTCAGTCTGACCGAAGCCTTCCATAATGGTAAGTCCGGTAGCCAATTCAAACTGACGTGACACCTCAGGGTTCAGTGCCTCACCTGCGGTGGTCATATGATGGATGGATGACAAATCGTACTTGGAAAGATCCTCTTTTATCAACATTCTGAGCATTGTAGGAGGTGCGCAGAATGTGGTAATGTTGTACTTTGCAAACATCGGCAAAATGTCGGAAGCAGAGAAACGGTCAAAGTCATAAACAAAGACAGCTCCCTCGCAGAGCCACTGACCGTAGAGTTTGCCCCAAAGAGATTTGCCCCAACCGGTATCGGAAATTGTAAGATGCAAGCCGTCTCTTTCGCAACAATGCCAATACTTTGCAGTGACAAAATGGCCGAGTGCATAGGTGTGCTTGTGGCATGCCATCTTGGGATTGCCGGTCGTTCCCGAAGTAAAGAACATCAATGCAGGCTCATCACCGCAGGATGTATCTTCGGTGCGGACATATTTACCGGAGAAAAGACCGTATTCGGCATCAAAATCATGCCAACCGTCCTTACTGCCGCCAACAAGAATCTTGGTTGTAAGCTCAGGGCATTGGAGCGCTGCGCGGTCAACGATATCAGAAACGTCATCATCGGCGGTACAAAGAATTGCAGAAACACCTGCTGCATCAAATCTGTATTTAAAGTCGTGGTCTTTAAGCTGATTTGTAGCAGGAATTGCAATAGCACCCAATTTATGAAGTGCTACCATTGCAAACCAGAACTGGTAGTGGCGCTTTAAAACAAGCATTACGCGGTCGCCCTTTTTAATGCCGAGCGAGGTGAAGTAGTTGGCACACTGAGCAGAGGCACGCTTAATATCCTTGAAAGTAAAACGGCGTTCAACGTGATTCTTGTCAACATGCAACATAGCCAGTTTATCAGGATATGCATTTGCAATTTCGTCAACAATATCAAAACCGAAGTTGAATTTTTCGTGATTCGGGAAGCTGATGGACTTTAATTCACCCGATTCGGTCTCATCGACCTTAACGAACTTCTCACAGATAAGTTTTTCGGTCGAACGTGCCTTGGCGATGCTGCGTCTTACAACCTCTTCCTTTACGTCTTCACCCGACAGAACAACTGCGCAAAAAAGACAATCTTTGCCGTCAACGGCAATCATTCCGTGAGGGGTAGAGCTGTTGTAATAGATGCTGTCACCTTCGTGAAGAATCTCGACGTGTTCGCCAACCTGAACCTTCAAAGTACCATCTAAAACAAGGTCAAATTCCTGACCGCTGTGCTTGGTCAAGTGAATGGGTCTGTTTTGAAGTTCGGGAGAATATTCGTAGCGAACCATATACGGTTCGGACATTTTACCTTTGAAATTAGGAGCCAAATTGCGAATTTCAATTCCGTCCTCCTTGGCGGTTTCCTGTCCCTCGCCCTTTCTTGTAACGGTGTAGGAAGAAAGCTTTGCAGTCTGTCCTTCAAGCAATTCGGTCATTTGAATATCGAAAGCCAAAGCACACTTATGAATAAACGAGAACGGCAGGTCAGTTTTTCCCTGCTCATAAGCGTTATACATTTCTTCTGAAACTTCGGTCTTGATGGCCATTTTGGTCTTTGACCAGCCCAAAATTTCACGCATCTCCTTAATTCGCGATGCAACCTCGCTCAACTGTGTCATTGTGGTTTCTGTACTCATTTTAGGTTCTCCTTTCGAATAATTTAAATAAAAAGATAAAACTCGTCTCAAAGAAATTCTTTGAGACGAGTTATGAAAACAATTCAATACCCGCGGTACCACTCAAATTGCGTAAAATTACGCCACTTCGAACTCCTGATAAAGTTCTATGCACTAACGTAGCAGTCACGGAAGAGCCTACTTGCAAAATGCTTTGGGTCTTCAGCTCGGAAGTGATAGGCAACAATTCTTTTTCTTATCGGGATTGCACCGTCCCCGACTCTCTGCAAAGTTTTAAGAATTCGCCGTCTTCGTCATAGCTTTTTTCAATTTTATTGTATTATACGCCCGATATATTTATTTGTCAACACTTTTTTCATTTTAAAGCGTTAGACCGAACAGTTTTTCAGCATTTTTATAGTATATCTTCTGCTTTTCTTCTTCGCTAAGTCCAAGAGCCTCAAAACGCTCGATTTCCTCCATGGGATTCCACATAGGATAATCGGTGCCGAAAAGGACCTTATCGGCTCCGTATCGGCGAATTACCTCTCTCGCCTTTTCTGCGGTCATTGCATACAGTGAAGAGGAGCAATCAACGTATAAATTGGAAAACTCGGCAAGTTCATTGACAGCCGTATCCCACATTGACCAACCGCCGAAATGAGCCCCTATAACCGTCAAACTTTTAAATATTTCTAATATAGGTTTCAGTCGGTTAGGGTTTGAAAAGTCGTACCGATTGTCACCTGTGTGCATCAAAACAGGTAATCTTCCTTCACAAAGTTCGTAGATTTTAAGACAACGGTAATCATCGATTTTAAAGCCCTGAATATCGGGATGGAGTTTAACGCCTTTAAGGCCCAATTCAATGATATTTTCGATATCGCCTTTAATGTCGGGACTATCGGGGTGAAGCGTTCCAAGTCCCGTCATCGTTCCGTTAGACTTCGCAACCTCTTCGGCAATAAATCGGTTTATAGACGCAACCTGCGGCACCTTTGTTGCAACCGAAAAGATTATCTGGTGAGTAATGCCTGCATATCTTTCGGCGGTAACCATATCGGCGGCGGTGCCACCGCAACCCATCGGAATATCGTAAAAATGGCCGATACTTTCGACTGCTTTGGCTGCTATTTTTTCAGGATATATATGACAATGACAGTCAACTATCGGATGCATTTTGCCATTCCTTTCTTTACTTTTCTATCTTCAAAATTTCGACGCTTTCGTCGCGCATTTTATACTTCAAGATCTTGCCTGCGGCGTTCATCGGGAACTCTTTCGTGAAAATGAAGTATCTCGGCACCTTGTGGCGAGCCATAAAGCTGTTGCCATACTCTCTCATTTCCTCTTCTGTTGCAGTTTCACCTTTGTTGAGAATGATCCAGGCACAAGCTTCTTCACCGTAACGTTTATCAGGAACGCCAACTACCTGAACATCCTTAACTTTATCGTGACCCAAGTAGAATTCCTCAATTTCTCTCGGATAAAGGTTTTCACCGCCGCGGATGATCATATCCTTCAAACGACCGGTGATTTTGTAATATCCGTCAGATGTTCTGCAAGCAATATCGCCCGAATGGAGCCAGCCGTCCTTATCAATGGTAGCGGCAGTTGCTCTGGGCATTTTGTAATAGCCCTTCATAATGTTGTATCCTCTGGCTACAAACTCACCGTTTTCACCATCGGGCAGGTCTTCACCTGTTTCGGGGTCTATTATCTTACACTCAACGCCGGGGAATGCCGAGCCTACCGTTTCAACACGGTGGTCGATATCCTCATTGACCTCACCCATCGTACAGCCGGGAGATGCCTCAGTCTGACCGTAAACACTGATGATCTCCTTCATATTCATCTCATCAGCGGCACGGCGCATAAGGTCGGCAGGACAGTTTGCACCCGCCATAATACCCGTACGAATATGCGAAAAATCGGTCTTTGCAAAATCGCTATGTGCGAACATTGCAATAAACATTGTGGGAACGCCGTTAAAACAGGTTATCTTCTCGTCGTTTACGCAAGCCAGGCTTGATTTAGGCGAGAAATACGGCAACGGACAAAGTGTACCGCCGTGTGTCATGGTCGAGGTCATCGACAGTACCATTCCGAAGCAATGGAACATCGGCACCTGAATCATCATACGGTCGGCGGTGGACAGATCCATTCTGTCACCGATTATTTTACCGTTGTTGACAATATTTCTGTGTGTCAGCATAACGCCTTTCGGAAAACCGGTAGTACCCGAAGTATACTGCATATTACATACATCGTCGGGCTTTACTTCGGCGGCTCTGCGACGGACTTCCTCAACCGGAACGGTCGTACTGCGAGAAAGCATTTCTTCCCAAGTAAGACAACCCTTCATTTCAAAACCAACCGTTACTATGTTTTTGAGGAACGGGAGTTTTTCGCAGTGAAGCGGCTGACCGGGAATAAGATTTTCGAGTTCGGGACATAAAGTCTCGATAATTTCCTTATAGTTAGAATCCTTGCAGGAATCTATCATAACAAGGGTATGTGTATCCGACTGACGAAGCAGATACTCTGCCTCGTGCAGTTTATACGCGGTATTTACCGTTACAAGAACGGCACCAATTTTAACCGTAGCCCAGAAGGTTAAGAACCACTGAGGAACGTTGGTTGCCCATATAGCAACGTGATGACCGGGTTTAACACCCAGCGAGATAAGAGAAGCGGCAACTGCGTCTACATCGCGTCGGAATTCCGAATAGGTTCTTGTGTAATCAAGTGTTGTATACTTGAAAGCATACTGGTCGGGAAAATGCTCAACCATAGTATCCAAGACCTCGGAAAATGTCTTGTCAATAACGTCGTATCTTTTCCAGACAAAACGTCCCGAACGGTCACGGTTATACTGCAAAGCCTTGCTATCGTCGGTAGCATTATCAACCGAATTCATAAAGTT
>JAZRMK010000046.1:0-20803 GCA_045647525.1 Acutalibacteraceae bacterium | reverse complement strand
CGATGCCATTATCAACTTTATCCGTATAAAACACAATCTCCTTATCGGTGAGCGTTCTGCTGAGCAGATCAAAATTGCTAGCGGTCCGGCTATGCCGTATGAAGACGAGGGCTCGTTGGAGGTTAAGGGAAGAAACCTTGTTGACGGCTTACCTAAAAATGTAGAGGTAACGGCTTCCGATGTAAGAGAGGCTCTATCCGACCCTCTTTATCAGATTGTTGATACTATTCGTTCTACATTTGAAAAAACTCCGCCCGAACTTGCTGCTGATATTATCGACCGCGGCATTGTTCTTACCGGCGGTTGTGCAAAGCTCCGCAATATTGACCGTTTGATAGCAACCGAAACAGGTATGCGTGTGCGTGTGGCACCGAATCCTCTTGACTGTGTTGCTTTGGGTATCGGTAAAAGAATTGAGACTAACCTTACTTTTGACACATTTGTCTTTAAAAGAGGTAAAAAATACAGATAATTAAGGAGGCAAAAACCGATGCGTTTCTTTTTCAGAAGCAGAAAATTTAAGATATTGTTGGCTTCGGTTGCCTCTCTTTTGGTAGTTGTTATCGCGGTTTCTTTGTTGACCAATGTTTCTTCTCCGATAAGCAGCTTTTTCAGCACGGTTACTGCACCTGTTCAAAAGGCTTTTACAAGCATTTCTCAAAAATTTGAAGGTTTCAAAGCAAGGCTTGGTGATAATAAGGCCTTGCAGGATGAAATTGCACGTTTGGAAAAGCAAAATGCCGAGCTTGTCGGGCAGTTGACCGATATGGAGCAGACCAAGATAGAAAACGCTTTCTACGAGGAGTATCTGGGAATTAAGGAAGATAATCCGGAGATGCTTTTCCAGTCCGGAACGGTTGTTGCAAGGGATGCTGCCGACCCGTATAAGAGTTTTACCATTGACGCAGGACTGGTTGACGGTGTGGCACTTTATGACCCCGTGATCACCAGTGCGGGACTTGTCGGATATATTACCGAAATAGCACCGACCTATTCCAAGGTGACTACTGTTTTGAGTCCGAAACTTAAAGCAGGTGGGGTGGACAGCCGAACAAATGATGCAGGCATAGTTTCAGGCCGCGGTGACTTGGCCGAAAACGACCGCTGTTATCTTTATAATCTGCAACGCAACTGCGCAGTTTCGGTCGATGATTATATAATTACTGCTGGCGGCGGTGTGTTCCCCAAAGGTCTTGTTGTCGGCAAAGTGCTCAACATTAAACAGCAGACAAAGGATGCATCGCTTTACGCCGAAGTTCAGTCAACGGTTGATTTTGACAATTTGAAAGAGGTCATGGTCATTACCTACTTCTCGGGTCAGGGTATGGCAGAGATCAACGGTGATGAAAAATGACGTCTGTTAGATTAAAAAGGTTTTTATATTTTGCCGTTTTTACGGTTATATGTTTATTTCTGATGTTGCTTCAATCATCAGGCCTTGCAACATTCAATATAGGAAAAGCATCGGTTATTTGGGCGCTTCCGTTTACGGTGCTTGCAGGCTTTTACTTTAAAGGGTATTACGGTATAGCTTTTGGCTTTTTTATGGGTTCACTTACCGATGTTTATTCATCTACGGTCTGCTATAACATAATTGCCCTGTCCGTAATCGGTTTTGTCAGCGGAATGCTGGTGGATTATTTGTTTAACGCCAATTTGGCATCGATTATTGTCTTGCAAGTATCAGCAAGTGCACTGTATTTTTTTGTGAAATGGCTTGTGGTTTTTTTGCCGATAGATCAAGCCGCAGGGTATGTGCTTTGGAACTATATGTTGCCGTCGGCAATATACGGAACTGTTTTGGGTGTTTTGCTTTATTATGCATTTAACCCGTTTTATAAAAGAATGCCCGTGCCCGTAAAAAACATAAAATACGAATAAAATCATTCAAGTTCAAAGGAGGTGACCGCTTGTGAGAGTTAAGAAAAAACAAAATCCGAGAATCGTATTTTTGACCGCACTTATGCTGGCGATAGTTATGGTTTTCAGTTTCAGAACCTTTCAGTTCCAGGTGGTCACAGCCGATGAGTTCTCTACTAAAAATGCCAATTTAACTGCGATAAAGACCTCTATTGAGGCAACTCGCGGAATCATTGTTGACCGCAACGGCAGACCTATTGCTTATAATCGAGAAGGCTATAATGTTGTTTTCAACAGTGCATATATGAAGGAAAACGAATATAATCATGTTATTTTGGAATTGACAGAACTGCTCGAAAAACACGAGGTCGAGTGGAATGATTCCTTGCCTATGACAGCCGATGGAACGGTTGAATTTAACGGTTCTGACACAGCGGTTTCGGCATTGAAGAACAAGCTTGGTCTTAATAGCTATGCAAGTGCTAAAAACTGCTATAATGAGATGGTAGACCGTTATTCCTTGAAGGGAATGAATGATAAAGATCGCAGAACAATTATGGGTGTGCGGTACAGTATGGAGCGCAGTGACTTCTCGGTTTCCAATCCTTATACTTTTGCAGAGGATATATCGTCAGAACTTATGATTCTGATTGCTGAGTCGTACTCGAAGTTGCCGGGAGTTGAGATAAGCGTCGTAACCTACCGTGAGTATGCAGATCCGACATTAGCAACACATTTGGTAGGTACAATCGGTAAAATCACGGCAGAGGAATGGCCTGAACTTAAAAACAAAGGATACTCTTATAATGACTATATCGGTAAAAGCGGTGCTGAGAGCGCGTTTGAGGAGTACCTCAAAGGCGAGGAAGGCGAACTGACCTATTATTTTGATAAAAACGGTAATGTTGCCTACACCGAAGTCACAAAAGAATCAGTTCAGGGTAATACCGTTTTCCTGACTATCGACTCAAAGTTACAGAAAGCTGCGCAGGATGCTTTGGCTAAAAACATAGAGTACCTCAACGATCGCGGTGGCGTTATAACCGGCGGTGCAGTCAATGTTATGAATGTAAAAACGGGTGAACTGCTTGTGTCAACAAGTTACCCGAATTACAGTCTGGTTGACTATTATAACGATTATTCATCAATTTTACAGCAGGAGAATAATCCTCTTTACAACCGAGCAATGAATGGCGTGTATCCGCCCGGTTCTGCAATAAAACCTATGGTCGCTATTGCCGCCTTGCAGGAAGGGGTTATTGATAAGTATACTTCCGTATACTGTAAACAAAAATACACTTATTATAAAGACTATCAACCGAGTTGTATGCATTATCACAAGGATGTAAACGTTGTGTCGGCATTGGGCTTTTCGTGCAACTATTTTTTCTTTGATGCAGGACGTTTGCTCGGCATTACCAAGCTAAATCAGTATGCTTTGAAGTTCGGTTTAGGCACCGATACAGGTATTGAATTGCCTGAACGAATCGGTACAATTGCAGGCCCCAACTATTCCACATCTATTGGCAAACCGTGGTACGATGGATCGACCTTGGCTGCTGCAATTGGACAGTCTGATAATGCTTTTACACCGCTGCAGATGGCGTCGTATACCGCAACTATTGCCAACGGCGGTACAAGATATAAGGCAACTATCTTAAACAGTGTAAAAAAAGCATCGGGTGATGAGTATATTTATAAAACTACTCCGCAGGTGTTGGACACTGTTGCTTTGAACGACGGTGTTATAGAAACAGTTAAAGACGGTATGCATTCGGTAACGCAGGAAGGTACCGCAAGTGCGTATTTTGCCGATTATCCAATATCGATAGGCGGTAAAACAGGTACTGCTCAGACTACCGGTGCCGATAACAGTGTTCTTATTCTCTTCGCACCGTTCGATGATCCTGAAATTGCTATTTCGATAGTTGTTGAACATGGACAGCACAGCACCTCGACAGGACCTGTCGCCAAGGCGATTTTGGATGAGTACTTCTTCGGTTCGAGTGATATTTATGAGGAAACCGAACCGAATCAACTGATTAAATAATTTCGTTTTAAATATTCTTTACAATTTAAAAACAATATGATAAAATGGCTTTAATAATGTATGAAACGGAGGGCTTTTGTGGGACAGACAATAGTTTTAGTATCCTCAAAAGGCGGAAGCGGTAAGTCTACCGTGGCCGTCGGGCTCTCTGCGGCATTGTCATTAGCTTCAAAAAAGGTCTTGCTAATCGATATTGATGAAGGAGCAAGATGCCTTGATACTATGCTCGATTTAGGAGTCGGAACGGTATTCGATATTGCCGATGTTGTTAGTGGTAATGCAACGATAGGGGAAGCAGCGGTTTCGGTACCGAAGTTACATAACCTTTCGGTAGTTCCGTCACCGTATGAAAATAAACCGTTGGATTTTGCGGCGGTAAGCCGTGTTGTTGACGAGGAAAGTAAGAATTACGATTATATTATTCTTGACACCAAGGGTCAGTTACCTGCTGAAAGGCTTTGCGACTTGCCTAAAAACGCGGTGTTTGTAGCGGTTGTAACGCCTGAACCCGTGGCATTGAAAAACACAGGTATTCTTTGTAACGGACTTATGGAAAGAGGGATTCAGCCGAGGCTCATAATCAATAGGTTCAAACCGTTGGGAGTCAATAAATCCGTTAATAATATTGATAAGATTATCAACACCTGTTCGGCACAGCTTTTGGGTATTGTGCCTGAGGATAAAAATTTAAGCGCCTATGTCGGCAAGCCGATAATCTTCGGCTCTGCGGCAAAGGCAATTCACCGAATAGCAGCAAGACTTTCGGGTGAGAAGGTTTCGTTGCCAAAAATCAAAGATATTTAAGGAGATGGTAGTATGAATGTAGCGTTGATAGCACACGATGCGAAAAAAGAACTTATGGTCCAATTTTGTATAGCGTATTGCGGTATTTTGAGCAGACACACAATTCTTGCTACCGGAACTACGGGCAAATTGGTAGCAGAAGCCACCGGTCTTGAAATAGTTAAATTTTTAAGTGGTGATCAGGGCGGAGATCAGCAGATTGCATCGCGTATCGGCTGTGACGAGATAGACTTGGTCTTGTTTTTCCGCGATCCGTTGAATCCCAAATCCAGTGAGCCTGATGAAAACGGAATTATGCGACTTTGCGACGTTCATAATATTCCTATTGCTACTAATATAGCAACGGCTGAAATGCTTATACATGGTCTTGAACGCGGTGACCTTGATTGGCGTCAAATTGTACGCAATTCCAAATAAATTAACAATCCTCGCTTTTTAAGCGAGGATTTACATTTGTCGATGTATTAAAGGAGAAAATAAAATGGCAAAATATAATACCGCCATCAGAGGAACTGCCGATGTTCTTCCGGATGAAAGTTATAAATGGCAGTTTGTTGAGGGCAAAATGTTGGAAACGGCTCGTCTTTTCGGCTTTAACGAAATAAGAGTTCCTGTTTTTGAACATACCGAGGTTTTCACCAAAAACGTTGGTGAAACTACCGACGTTGTTCAAAAGGAAATGTATACGTTTACCGATAAGGGTGACCGTTCCATTACTCTTCGTCCTGAGTTTACGGCTGGCGTTGTCCGTTCTGTTATAGAGCATGGACTTGTCAATGGTGCGTTGCCGGTAAAGGCTTGTTATGTGGGCGGTTGCTACCGCTACGAAAAACCGCAGGCAGGCAGAATGAGAGAGTTTCATCAGTTCGGTGCCGAAATGTTCGGTGCTGCTGATCCTGCTGCCGATGCAGAAATGATTTTATTTGCATATACCGTGCTCTCTAATATAGGTATAAACAATCTTTCGTTGGAGATAAATTCTATTGGCTGTCCCGAATGCAGAAAGAAATATCACGAGGCGTTAAAGTCATTCTTCAAGTCAAACGAGGAAGAACTGTGCGAAACCTGCAAGGATAGACTTGAACGCAACCCCATGCGTATTCTTGACTGCAAATCTCCCGTATGTAAAGGTATTGCTGAAAATGCTCCCGTTATGCTCGACTACCTCTGCGATGAGTGTAAGGAGCATTTTGAGGGCGTTAAAAAGCATTTAGAAGCAGTTGGCATCAACTTCATTGTTAATCCTAAAATTGTTCGTGGGCTCGATTATTACACCAAGACTGTTTTTGAACTTATTTCAGGTGACATTGGTGCGCAGGCTACTGTTTGCGGCGGTGGACGTTATGACGGCCTTGTTGGTCAAATGGGTGGCCCCAGCCTGCCGTCTTTGGGCTTTGCAATGGGCATTGAGCGTTTGCTTATGGTTATGGAGAACACAGGAGTAGCATTCCCCGAACCTGCAAAACCCGATGTATATATTGCGACAATGGGTGAGGCTGCACGCGTTGAGGCAACTAAGCTCTGTATGCAATTACGCCGTGAAGGTTTCAGTGCATTGACCGATGTTGCCGGACGCTCTGTTAAAGCCCAAATGAAGTATGCCGATAAAATAGGTGCAGCATTCAGTACCGTTATCGGTGATGACGAGTTGGCCAACAACAAATGCGTGTTGAAAAATATGCAGACCGGTGAACAGAGGGAAGTAACCCTGCCCGATGGTATCGTTTCGGCAATTTATGACAGTAGGATCAATGCTTGTATCGATGGCATTTTAGATTCGGCTGAAACTTTGGAAGAAAAGATTTAAAATCAAAAGACCTGCAAGGAAACTTGCAGCTCCTTTTTTTACTTATTCAACTCTTTTAAGGAAGGATTTGCTCGGTCTTTTTCGGCAAGTATTATTTCCATTCCTTCCGCAATAGGCCACTGGATATTTATATCGGGGTCGTCCCAAGCAAGACCCCCTTCATCGTTGGGGTGATAGAAGTCATCGACTTTGTAGGAAAATTCGGCTTCATCAGAAAGCACTAAGAATCCGTGCGCAAAGCCCTTCGGAATGTAAAATTGACGCTTGTTTTCAGCTGACAGCAAAGCACCGATGTACTTTCCGTATGTAGCGCTGCCTTCGCGCAGGTCAACCGCAACATCGAAAACCTCACCACTTATGACGCGGACGAGTTTTGCCTGCGGAAATTGCTTTTGAAAATGAAGCCCGCGCAAAACGCCCTTTTTCGACATTGACTGATTATCCTGAACAAACTTTACGTCAATACCTGCAGCAGCAAAATCGTTGTATTGATATGTTTCCATAAAATACCCGCGTTCGTCCTTATAAACGGTTGGTTCAACGATTATTACGCCTTCGATCTCGGTTTTTATAAAATTAAATTTACCCATTTTAAAACCTCAATTTGAGTTTATTTAACGGCTTTCTGCCGCACTTAATTTTTCAATAAATTCCTTTAAAGCAACTTGCCAGTTACGCATATTATCACCGACGGTCTGTTCTAACTTTAAGTTTCTTAACGAAGAATAGGCAGGCCTCTTGGCTTTTCTGCCTGACTCGTCGGTGGTGCAGGGTGAAATCTTGCAGGGAATTGAAGAGTATTCTAAAATTTTTACTGCAAAATCGTACCACGAACATTCGCCGTCACCTGTGCAGTGATATATACCGAAATTTTCGGTTTCGGCAATTTTTAAGATGTGGTAGCATAGATCCTCTGCGTTGGTAGGGTTACCGCGTTGGTCGTCAACTACCGTTAAAACACCCTTTTCCTTGGCAACACGGCGTATGGTTTTTACAAAATTAGAACCTAAAAGTCCGTAGAGCCAGGAAGTACGCACAACAAAGGCTTTATCGCAGTTTAAAAGCACATTCTGTTCGCCTTCCAACTTACTTCTGCCGTAAGCGGTCACCGGACCGCACTCGTCGGTTTCTACATAAGGTGTGTCGGCATCGCCGGAAAAGACATAGTCGGTCGAAATGTGCAAAAGTTTTGCACCGACACACTTGGCGGCTATGCTTAAATTCAAAGGACCTTTTGCGTTGATTCTGTCTGCCAGATCCGGCGTTTCCTCACAGCCGTCAACATTGGTCATAGCCGCACAGTTGATGATCAGATCAGGTCTTGAATCGTTTATAAACTCTAAAACTGCATCGCTGTCGGTAATATCAAGAGTATCAACATCAACACCTATTATTTCGGCGTCTTTGTAAATCTCGGGTATCCTTCCGATAGCGCTGTCATCATTCTTTAAAAGGTTTTTCAAAGCCGAACCCAACTGTCCGTTGGCACCGGTAATTACTATCTTCATATTTTTTTACCGCGATTTCTTCTGTGTTTCCAAAGGAATTTTATCATAGAAGAAAGGTGAATCATAAAGTATTTGAAACTCTTTGCACTGCTTTTTTCCCAACCGTGTGTGATATGGGAATGGGGAAGGAACATCACCTTGCCGTATTCCAGTGCGCGAAGAGTAATGTCGGCATCCTCCATATACATAAAGAATCGGTCGTCAAAACCCTTCAAAGTTTTGAAAACATCGGTTCTCATAATAAAGAAACAACCGGTGCAAAAGTCAATTTCGGTGGGTTCTGTGAAAACTTCATTTGCTCTCGAATATTCGTCGGACAATCTTTTTGAAAGATGCAGTCTTCTTGCGGCAAGGTATTTTATGGTAGGTCTGGGTTTGGGTAATAACTGTTCCGTTCCGTCGGTCATAAGCACCTTGGGAGTAGCCATAACGACCTCGGGATGTGCGTCCATATAATCGCAGATTTCCTTTACTACATCATAATCAAACGATATGTCAGGATTAACAACTGCGTGGTATTTTGAATCAATTAAAGGCAAAACTTTGTTGTGCCCTTTGCCAAATCCCAGATTTTCGTTGTTTTTCAAAATGACGGCGGTGGGATCGGCATAGAGCACCTTTTCAATGGTGTCATCGCAAGAACCGTTGTCCGAAATATAAAGGGTATAGGGGAGTTTTGTGTTGTTTGCAATAGAAGATACCGCTATACCGATTTTATCGGAATTGTTGTATGTTACTATACAAAGTGAAACAGTACTCTTGTTATCCAAATTGCCCGCCTCCGTTAAAACATAATTTTACCTATATATTTTATCACGGCTTTATTTGTTATTCAATAGTTTATTTAGCAAAATACGGTTGAAAAATTTCATTTTAAGTGATATTATTTTGGAAATAAGACTTGGTTTAAGGGAAAGAATATGGCAACTAAAAATAATAACGTCAAAAACGGCGGAGTCCATGAGGGTCACCGCAACAGGATGAGGGAAAAGTTTAATAAGAAAGAGTTCAGCAATATGCATCCTCATGAGATAATGGAAATGTTGCTGTATTACTGTGTGCCTCGAAAAGATACGAATGAATTGGCGCATAAGCTGATAGATCACTTTGGCTCTTTTACTGCGGTATTTGAGGCAAGCGTCGATGAACTGATGAAGGTTCCCGGTATTACATATAACGGAGCAACTCTTATAAAGATGATACTTCCTTTAAGTCATGCGTACCACGAAGAGTCCGCCAAGGCTAAAAGTTTAAACGACCCTTCGGAATGCGGCAAGTATTTTGTTGAAATGTATTCGGGCGTGCTTAACGAAAGAGTAATGGCAATTTATCTCGACAACCGTTGCAGAGTGCTTTGCTCGGAGCAGGTTTGTGAAGGCGATGTTTCGGAGGTCGTTGTCAATTTCCGTAAGATCGTCGAAACAGCAATGAAATATCCTAAAACCGCCGCGGTTGTAGTGGCACATAATCATCCCGGAGGAATACCTTTGCCGTCAAAGAGTGATATTGATGCCACTCAGGAACTTGTCAAGACATTGAGTTCGATAGGTGTTAACCTTATCGACCACATTATCGTAGCAGGTGAGGAGTATACGTCAATGGCACTGTCACGTGCATTCAGACATCTTTTCGGCAAATAAAAATAGTGTTAAATATAAACGATCAACCGTACATATTAGTGTGGACAGTTGATCGTTTTTCTTTTGAAAATTTATTGCCAAAAGAAAGAAAGAATCTTACAAACTTTGCTTGCATTATTGTAATCACTGTGATATAATGAACAAAAGGAATAAAAATGGTACATAAGTGTGACTTAAATTTGTTGAATATGCACAACAAACGACACACTTTGTCGTAATAGTTCCAAAAAATATTATTTTAGGGGATGGTTCTCATGAAACAATATGATATCGGTAAAATTAAAACCATAGCTTTGTTGGGTCACGGTTCTTCGGGTAAGACAACTCTTTGCGAGGCAATGCTTTACTCGGCAGGTAAGACTGACCGTATAGGCAAGACTGCCGACGGAACGACCGTGATGGATTTTGATGCCGAAGAAAAGAAGAGGGGAACGTCCGTTTCGACTGCTGTTTACCAGTTGGAATATAACGATTATAAATTGAATCTTGTTGACGCGCCCGGACTTTTTGATTTTGCCGGTGGTGTCAGTGAAGCACTTACTGCTGCCGATTGTGCATTGATTGCTTTGTCGGGTAAATCGGGTCTTACAGTAGGCGCTCAGTTAAACTATGATTCCGCCCGTGAGGCAGGTGTGCCGGTTGCGTTCTTCGTCGGAAAGCTCGATTCTCCGAGAGCATATTTTTACAGAGTAATTTCAACCCTTACCGCACACTACGGTGCAGTTGTTTGTCCCGTTGTTATTCCTTATGTTGAGGGTGAAACCGTTGTTTCGTTTATCGACCTTATTGCAGGCAAGGCTTACAAATGCGATGGCATAGCAAAGGTTGAAACCGATATGCCCGATAATGCTGATATTTCCAATATGCGTGACGTTATGTTGGAGGCGGTTGCAAGTGTCGATGAGGCTTTGATGGAAAAATATTTCGGCGGAGAGGAGTTTACCGCTGACGAAATAAAGGCTGCATTGTCAAAGGGTATGGCTTCGGGTGATATATCGCCCGTATTCTGCGGTATTAACCAGACAGGTGCCGCAGTCGGTCTTTGCCTTGACATTTTGGCCGATATCGCACCTTCGGCTGCAACCCGTGCTTATAATATCAAGAACGGTGATGCTTTGGGTAAGATGAACTGTAACGATGCAGCACCGGTTGCTGCCGTAGTATTTAAAACCATTGCTGACCCGTTTGTAGGCAAGATGTCCTATTTCAAGGTTATCGGTGGCACTGTAAAGCCCGATATGAAGCTTGTCAACACCCGTACCGGTGAAGAGGAAAAGATCGGTAAGATCATGTGGCTTAAAGGCGGCAAGCAGGAAGATGCAGACTGTGTAGCAGCAGGCGATATCGGTGCAGTCGCAAAGCTTGGTGATGTTAAGACGGGTGATACACTTTGCGCTGTCGGACGTCTTGTTGAAATTATTCCGCCCGCATTCCCGAAACCCAGTCTTTCTATGTGCATTAAGGCTGCTAAGAAGGGTGAGGAAGAAAAGGTTGCGCAGGGTCTTGCTCGTATTGTTGATGAGGATCCTACCGTTACCGTTATGACCGATAAGGAAACAAGAGAGCAGGTTGTATCGGGTCTCGGTGAGCAGCATATCGATGTTGTGGCTTCAAAACTTAAAGCTAAGTTCGGTGTTGAGGTTACACTTTCCGTTCCCAAGGTAGCATACCGTGAAACCATTAAAAAGAAGATCAAGGTCCAGGGCAGACATAAGAAGCAGTCGGGTGGACACGGTCAGTTTGGTGATGTATGGATCGAGTTTGAACCTTGTGACAGCGATGAAATGATTTTCGAGGAGAAAGTATTCGGCGGTGCAGTTCCCAAGAATTTCTTCCCCGCAGTTGAAGCAGGACTTCGCGACTGTGTCAAGAAGGGTACTCTGGCAGGCTATCCTGTCGTAGGACTTAAAGCAATACTTGTAGACGGTTCTTATCACCCCGTTGATTCGTCCGAAATGTCTTTCAAGATGGCAGCAGCAGCCGCATTTAAAGCAGGTATCCCGCAGGCACAACCCACTTTGTTGGAGCCTATCGGAACTCTCAATGTTACTATACCTGACGATGTTATGGGCGATGTTATAGGTGACATAAACAAGCGTCGCGGAAGAGTTTTGGGTATGAATCCCGTAGCCGGCAGAAAGCAGGAAATTATTGCAGAAGTTCCTATGTCGGAAATGGGCGACTTTGCAACAGTGATGCGTTCTATTGCCCAGGGAAGAGCAGTATTCGATTTCAAATTTGAAAGATATGAGGAGGCTCCTCCGTTTGTATCGCAGAAGGTAATCGCCGACGCACAAGCATAAATTTAGTTGTCAATATCCCGTAAGGTACGCCTTACGGGATATTTTTTTACGTTTTGTATATATTGTAAGAGAAATTTTAAAATGTGTTGATTTTGATGTGAAATTCTGCTATACTACAAAAATATATAGTGAAGTAGTATGCGATGAGGTGGAAAGGCTTTGAATTTTGAGTATATAAGCAGTAAAGAGAATAAGCTTATCAAGTCGGTTCGTAAGCTTATGTCATCTGCACGTGAGCGCAAAGAGCAGGGCGTATTTGTGCTTGAAGGTTTACGGCTTTGTGCTGATGCCGCCGAAAACGGCTTTGCTATTGATACAACTATCGTTTCGGATACTTTGCAGGAATCAAACCGTCTTAATGTCGTTTTTTCTAAATCAAGGTCACTTGTAAAGGTCCCCGAAAACCTTTTCAAATCATTCTGTGATACAGTGAACCCCCAAGGTGTGCTGTGTGTTGTTAAGAAGCCTTGCGACATTACCGTTGATTCCATTAAAAACGGAAAGTATGTTGTTTTGGAAAATACATCTGATCCTTCAAATCTCGGTGCTATTGCCCGTACGGCAGAGGCGTTCGGTATTTCGGGACTTATTATTTCCAATGTAAGTTGCGACCCGTTTTCACCAAAATCTCAACGAGCCTCTATGGGTGCGCTTTTACGTCTGCCCGTTTTGGTGAGTGACGATTTTCTTGGTGATATGAATACTTTAAAGCAAAAGGGATTTAAAATATGGGCTTCTGTGATAAAGGATGCCGATTTTTCGGTAACAGAGGCAAAATTTTCGGGTAACTGTGCCGTTCTCATCGGTAACGAAGCTAACGGTTTGAGTGAGGCTGCAATAAATGTCAGCGACGCTACAGTGACTATTCCTATGAATGGTAGAGCAGAATCGCTTAATGCTGCGGCAGCTGCCTCGGTTTTAATGTGGGAAATGGTTCGTAACGGTGAAAACAAATGACCGCAGAGTATTATGTGTGGCTTCAACAGGTGTTGGGATTTGGTAGTGAAGCGATGAGCCGTGTGCTTTCGGTGTACGGCACTGCCAAAGCATTTTGGCAAGCACCTGACGGTGAGAAAATTGCAAAATGCCGTTTGAACAAGGTGCAAGTGGATAGATTGCATAAAATATCCCGAAGAAAAGTTTATTCTATCTTGAATGAATCGATAAAAAGCGGAATAAATATCATTACACCTGAGGATGAATTTTATCCCACAAGGTTGCTCAATATTCCCGACCCGCCGGCAGTTCTCTACGTTAAGGGTGAAATGTTTAATATCGACAACCTGCCCGTGATATCCATTGTCGGTCCGAGGAAGATAAGTTTCTACGGTGAAAGGTGCGCGTATGTCGTTGCTAACACACTTTCGTCGGCAGGTTTTACCGTCGTCAGCGGCGGTGCAGTCGGTGGAGATAAGGCGGCACATATAGGTGCTCTGGATGCAGGTGGCAAAACCATCGCGGTTCTTGGCGCAGGTATCAATAGCGATTATCTTAAAACTAACGCTGATTTGCGTGAAAGGATAGCCGAAAACGGTTGTCTTATTACCGAATATCCAACTTCAACGGATGTTACCAAAGGAACATTCCAGCAAAGAAACCGAATTTTATCAGGTCTTGCCGACGGTGTTATTGTAATTGAGGGCGGCGAAAGAAGCGGAACTCTTATAACCGCAAGGCACGCGGCAGAACAAGGACGAGATGTGTTTGTCGTGCCGGGAAGTCCGTCGTTGCCTCAATATGCAGGCTCAAACCGTTTGTTGTCTGACGGTGCAAAACCGTTGCTTAATATTAACGATGTCATAAGTGAATATGCTTTGAAGTACCCTTCTCTTGTTCATGTTTCAAAAGAAAGGTCGAAAATGCCTTCGTATTCTGATGACGAGACGGTAAGTGTGGTTTCAAAGCAAACGAAAATGCAGGGTGATGATAACTCTTGCAGTAGTGCGACTCCCCCGATTGATGAGGTTGATTTATCGCAACTTTCAGATAGTGCGAGAAACGTTTATGAGGCAATAGGCAAATTGCAAATGCCGGAATTTACCGCCGATGATATCGTTGACAGCACCGCGATGGATGTGGGCGATGTCTTAGGCTCGTTCACAGAGCTTGAAATTTTCGGAATGGTTGTCACTCTTCCCGGTGGAAGATTCAAACTTGTTTAATTTAGATTTTAATATATTGAAAGATGTGTGAAACTTTTATGTCGAAACTCGTTATTTTGGAGTCTCCCTCCAAAGCAAAAACTGTAAAAGGTTATTTGGGCGCTGGTTACGAGGTCTTGGCCTCAACCGGACATGTCCGTGACCTCCCAAAATCCAAAATAGGTATTGATATTGAAAATGATTTTGAACCCAAGTATATGAACCTTGCGGCTAAAAAGGACGTTATCAAGAAATTGAAGGACGCCGCAGCCCAAAGTGATTTTGTTTACCTCGCAACCGACCCGGACCGCGAGGGTGAGGCTATTGCCTGGCATTTGGCTCATATCCTGGAACTTGATATAAATGCTTGCAACCGCGTTGTTTTTAATGAGATTACAAAAAGCGGTGTAAATACAGGTATGGGCAATCCAAGAAGTGTTGATTTGAACCTTGTTGATGCTCAGCAGGCACGTCGCGTGCTGGACCGTCTTGTTGGTTATAAACTCAGTCCGTTCCTTTGGAAAAAGGTAAAAAGAGGACTTTCGGCAGGTCGAGTTCAATCGGTTGTTTTAAGACTTATTGTTGATAGGGAAAAGGAAATCAAGGATTTCAAACCCGAAGAATATTGGACAGTCGAAGCAACACTTGTAAAAGACAGAAAGAAGTTCACTGTATCGTTCTACGGCACTGCCGACGGCAAGAAGGTGGCTATCACCAACGAAGAGGAAGCCAATGCTATCTTGGAGTCGGTTAAAAGCGGTGCTTTCAAGGTTCAGAATATCAAGAACGGTACTAAGACCTTGCAACCTGCTCCACCGTTTAATACATCTACAATGCAGCAGGAGGCGGCAAGAAAGTTAGGATATGACGGTAAGAGAACCATGCGTGTGGCTCAGGCGCTTTATGAAGGCGTTGATATCGCAGGCAGGGGCACTACCGGTCTTATCACATATATGAGAACCGACTCGTTGCGTATTTCCGAAGAAGCAAGAGCCAATGCCAATAAGTTTATAACCGAACACTTTGGTGCAAACTACCTTCCCGCAAAGCCGAGATATTTTAAGGCTAAAAAGGGTGCGCAGGATGCTCACGAGGCCATTCGTCCTACCAGTATGGATCTTCCTCCCGAGGCCGTTAAAGCATCGGTCACTGCCGAGCAGTACAAACTTTACAAACTCGTTTGGGACAGATTTATGGCAAGTCTTATGGCGGCACAGGTCAGAGAAACAGTCAGTGCAGATATTGTTAACGGTGATTACCTCTTTAAAGCCAGCGGATATAAAGTCAAGTTTGACGGTTATGCTGCACTTTATGTTGAGGGCAAGGATATTGACGAGGAGCAGAACTGCAACGTTCCCGCACTTACTGTCGGTGAGGAATTGAAGGTCGATTCCACCAAGGGAATTAAAGGCGAACAGCACTTCACTCAACCTCCCGCAAGATATAACTACGCAACGCTTACTAAGACTTTGGAAGAAAACGGTATCGGCCGTCCGTCTACCTATGCGCCTATCGTTTCCAATGTTGAACAGCGTGAGTACATTACTAAAATTAACAAGGCTTTTGCACCCACACCTCTCGGTGAAACTGTTACCGAGTTGATGTGTGAATATTTCAAGAAGATAGTCGATGTTAAATTCACCGCAGGTATGGAAGAAAAACTTGACCAGATAGGTGACGGCAAGCGTAACTGGACCGATACCATACGTGAATTTTACGACGATTTTGATAAGACGTTAAAGAGCGCCGAAAAAGATATGGACGGCAAGCATCTGAAGGTTCCCGATGAGGAAACCGAGGAGATTTGCGAACTTTGCGGCAAAAAGATGGTTATTAAATCGGGTCGTTTCGGCAAGTTTTTGGCTTGCCCCGGATATCCCGAATGCAAGAACACCAAACCTATTGTGCACGACCTTCCCGGCACCTGCCCCGAATGCGGCAGTAACCTTGTACAGCGTAACACCAAAAAGGGTAAGAAGTTCTTCGGCTGCGGTTCATATCCAAAATGTAAGTTTATGACATGGGATGAACCAACCAAGGAGTTGTGTCCTGAATGCGGCAAAACGCTCTTTAAAAATCGCGGCAAGGTCAAGTGCTTGGCCGAAGGTTGCGGTTACGAAAAGACCGCCACTCGCCGCAAAGCAAAAAAGGAAGAAACTTCTGATGAAGATTAAGGTTATCGGAGCAGGTCTGGCAGGCTGTGAAGCGGCTTTCAAATTAGCCGAATCAGGTCTTTCGGTAGAACTTTATGAGATGAAACCGCAAAAGTTTTCACCTGCTCATAAAAGTCCGCTTTTTGCGGAACTTGTTTGCTCCAACTCTTTAAAGGCTGAGCGGTTTAACTCTGCGGCAGGACTTTTGAAGTGGGAAATGGAGTATTTAGGCTCGGTTTGTATTGAGGCTGCCAAACAGTGTGCAGTGCCGGCAGGCGGCGCGTTGGCGGTCGATCGTAATGAGTTTTCGAAATACATTACAGAAAAGATCAAAAGCCATCCTAACATAACGGTGAAGAGTGAAGAAGTAACCGAACTTGATGCCGACAGTTATACAATAATTGCCTCGGGCCCTTTGACTGATGGGAAGTTGGCAGACAGCATAAAAGCGCTCTGCGGTGAAGATTACCTTAACTTTTTCGATGCCGCGGCACCTATTGTTACTGCCGAAAGTGTCGATATGACCAAGGCGTTTTCGGCAAGCCGATATGATAAGGGTGATGGCGACGATTATATAAACTGTCCCTTTAATAAGGCAGAGTATGAGGCGTTTCACAACGCTTTGGTCAATGCCGAAAGAGCCAAACTCCACGATGTTGATGCGCCTTTAAAGGTGTATGAAGGCTGTATGCCGATTGAGATTCTGGCATCACGCGGCCTTGATGCTGCACGTTTTGGCCCTATGAAACCCGTTGGCCTTCGTGACCCCAATACAGGCCATAGACCCTGGGCGGTTGTTCAGTTGAGGAAGGAAACAAAAGAAGGTACTATGTATAACCTTGTTGGTTTTCAGACTAATTTGAAATTCCCTGAACAAAAAAGAGTCTTTTCGATGATACCGGGACTCGAAAATGCCGAGTTTGTGCGTTACGGCGTTATGCACCGAAATTCATTTATAAATTCCCCAAAACTATTAAACTCTGATTTTTCAATGAAAAAACACCCCAAAGTCTTCTTTGCGGGACAAATTTCAGGTGTTGAAGGGTATATGGAATCGGCTGCATCTGGTATTGTTGCGGCTTTGAGTGTTATAAGCAAGATAAAGGGTGAAGATTCAGTGAAATTCCCCCGATATACAATGATAGGTGCTTTGAGCGATTATATTTCTAACAGCGAAATAACTGATTTTCAACCTATGGGCGCAAACTTCGGCGTTTTGCCGCCGTTGGATGAGAAGATTAAGGACAAGCAACTAAGATATCAAGCTTTGGCCGAGCGTTCGGCACAGTGGTTCAAACAAAATCTTTAAATTTTAGGAGAACGTTATGAAAATAGCAGTAGATGCTTTTGGCGGAGATAATGCACCGTTGGCGATAATCGAGGGAGCTGCCGCAGCCGTAAAGGAATACGGTGTTAATGTTGTACTCGTAGGCGACGAGCAAAAAATCAAAGAGTGTGCAAGTAACAATAAAATAAGCCTTGACGGCATGGAAATCGTGCATACCGATGAGGTTTTTGATATGCATGACCAGCCGACTGAACTTGTGAAATCCAAGAAGAACACTTCATTAGGTCTTGCAATGAAATTGGCAGCAGACGGTGAGGCTGATGCTGTTGTTTCGGCCGGCAGTACCGGTGCTATAATAGTTGGTGCAACCTTTATTGTTAAACGAATCAAAGGTATTAAACGTCCTGCGTTGGGCACTGTTGTTCCCGGTAAAAACAGAAGATTTATGATAATGGATGTTGGCGCCAATGCTGAATGTCGACCCGAAATGCTTCAACAGTTCGGACTTATGTCGTCGGTTTATATGAAGAATGTTATGGGAATTGAAAATCCCGAAATCGCTCTTCTTAATATCGGCACTGAGGACACAAAAGGCGATACACTGCGTCTTGAAGCCTATAAGCTTTTGCAGGAAAGCCCGATTAACTTTGTTGGTAATGTTGAAGCCCGTGATGTGCCGAATGGCGTTTGTGACGCAGTTATTACCGATGGATTCACAGGTAACGTCACCTTAAAGCTTTATGAGGGTGTTGCAGGCACGCTTATGAAGATGATAAAAGAGATGTTTATGAGCTCTTTCAAAACTAAAATAGCCGCGTTGCTTGCCAAGAAGAAGATGTATTCTTTAAAGAGTATGTTTGATTATAGTGCAGTGGGCGGAGCACCTGTTTTGGGTGTTAAAAAGCCGGTTATAAAGGCTCACGGCAGTTCGAATGCAACTGCCATTAAAAATGCTATTTACCAGGCAAGCGTCTGCGTAGAAAATAAAATTGTAGATAAGGTTGCCGACGGTATGGCAAAAATCCAGATTACCGAAGAAAAGGCAGAATAATGAAAGAATTAGAGAAAATTTTAGGTTACGAGTTTCGCAATAAAGAATTGCTCAAACGTGCATTGTCGCACACCTCTTACTGTAATGAGGTTAAAAACGGAGTGCAGTCTAATGAGCGATTAGAATTTTTGGGTGACTCGGTACTGTCGGTCATTGTTGCCGAGTACATTTTTGAACAGTACAAGGATTTACCGGAAGGTGAATTGACAAAATTAAGAGCGTCACTTGTTTGCGAAAAGTCGTTGTCGGTCTTCGCAAAGGAGTTGGATCTTGGCAGATTCCTGCTTTTAGGCAGGGGAGAACAGCAAAACGGAGGTGCATCACGTCCTTCGATTTTGGCAGATGCTTTTGAAGCAGTGCTTGCAGCGATGTATCTTGACGGCGGTATGGAAGTGGCAATAAAGCACGTTCACCGATTCATTATCCCTGAAATCAAGAATCAATCGGTAAAGGAAGCATTCCACGATTATAAAACGCAGTTGCAGGAAATAATCCAGCGCAACCGCGAGGAAGAGCTTTTGTATGTGCTGGTGGGTGAGGAAGGACCCGATCACGAAAAGAAGTTTACCGTTGAGGTAAGATTGAATTCCAATGTAATAGGCAAAGGCACCGCAGGCAGTAAAAAGCAGGCTGAACAGTATGCCGCACGACAGGCTTTGGAGTTGATGGGAAGACCTGTATGATTCATTCGAATATTTCGATTTTTGTGCCTCATCTGGGGTGTCCTAATATGTGTAGCTTCTGCGACCAGTGCAGTATTACGGGTCAGCAGAACGTGCCTTCTGCGTCGGTTGTCAAGTCGGCAGTGGAAACGGCAATGAAATCACCCAAATATGATCGAGAAAACACCGAGATAGCCTTCTTTGGCGGTAGTTTTACAGCGATTGAACGCGAACTTATGTTGGAACTGTTAGAGGCAGCATACACCTTTGTTAAGGATTCGTCGGTCAAGGGAATCAGAGTTTCTACCAGGCCTGATGCTATCAATGAAGAAATTTTAAATGTTTTAAAGTCGTACAAAGTTACGGCAATAGAGCTTGGAGCGCAAAGTTTATGCGATGATGTTTTAAGTCTCAATAAACGCGGCCACACGGCACAACAGGTGGAAAACGCCTGCAATTTGATAAAGGGTGCGGGCTTTGAATTAGGGTTGCAGATGATGACGGGACTGTACGGCAGTGATATTAGCAAGGATCGGTACACAGCCGAAAGAATTGTCCAGTTAAAACCCGAAACTGTGAGGATATACCCCACGATAACCTTAGAAAATACGCTGCTTGCCAAACTTTTTAAAAGCGGTGAATATACACCGCCTTCTCTGGAAGAAACGGTGGAACTTTGTGCCGAATTAAAGACTTTATTTGAAGAGCATGGCATAAAAGTGATTCGTACCGGGCTTCACACCGTCGATGAAAAATCAATAGTTGCAGGCCCGTGGCATGCATCTTTCGGTGAGTTGGTCGAAAGCAGAATTATTTATAAAAAAACGCTTCCCCGATTAAATGAAAAAGGGCAATATATCTTGACCGTCAACCCTAAATCAGTTTCAAAAGCGGTCGGTCAGAAAAGAGAAAACATTAAAAGATTAGAAAATCAAGGATATAAATTGAGGGTTTTAACCTCTCCCGATGTTGCAGTGGGTGAGGTGGAAATCCGAAAGGATGAATAAATTTGTATTTAAAATCTATCGAAATTCAGGGTTTTAAATCCTTTGCAGACAAAACGGTTTTGCGTTTCGGCAAGGGTGTTACTGCGGTCGTTGGACCGAACGGTAGCGGAAAAAGTAATATTTCGGACGCTGTGCGTTGGGTTTTGGGTGAACAATCAACCAAAAACTTGCGTGGACAGTCGATGGAGGATGTTATTTTCAGCGGTACCGCCGACCGACGTCCTCACGGATTTGCTGAGGTTACATTAGTCATCGACAATTCAGACCGTAGTTTAAATTTCGATAATGACGAAGTTGCTGTTACAAGAAGATATTTCCGTTCGCACGAGAGCGAATATCTCATAAACAAGGCCGTAGTGCGCTTGAAGGACGTTCACGAGCTGTTTATGGATACTGGTCTGGGACGTGACGGATACTCCATGATAGGTCAGGGTAAAATTGACAATATCGTCAGTTCAAAATCCAATGAACGCCGCGATATTTTTGAGGAAGCCAGCGGTATTTCAAGATACCGTTACAGAAAGTTGGA